>JAAYJF010000087.1 GCA_012523075.1 Clostridiales bacterium
ATACTGCCCTACCCGGTTTTCCGGGGCGAAAAAAAGGTGGCACTCCAGCGGGGCGGGGGCATGTGCGTAACCAGGTCCACCAAGGAGAAGGAGCACGCTGCCGGGGTTTTTCTTAAATGGTTTACAAGCCCCCGGACTAATCTTCGCTTTATTTCCTCCACCGGATACCTGCCGGTAACGGAGGAGGCCTTTGGCGATATTATGTCAAGGGAGATTGATAATGTCCCGGATGAAAACATAAAAAAGCTGCTTAAGGCATCCAGAACAATGCAGCAGGAATACGAATTTTGCGTTGCACCGCTGTTTGACGATGTTGACATGCTGCAGCAGCATTACGAGAGTCTGCTTAAGGAAACCGCCACCCGGTCCAGGCAGGCCTACCTTGACTTTCTGGAGACCAACATCCCCGACGAAGCCTACGAAAAGGCCATTAGGGGCCTATACGAGGAGTTCTCCCAATCCTTTTCAGAATATTAGCAGGTAAACGGAGATGCTATTTGAATTGAAAAGCAGTGTACCAACTAAGAACAAAATAAGGCATCTAAAACAGGTGCTGAAGGATTTCGGTTCATTGGGTATACCCATGGGCCCTAGGCTTTTTTTGCTTCTTATAATCCTGGTACTTACTATTGTACTGGGGGCAGTTGCAGTAATGCTTATTACCGGAAACCTAACCACGGGCTTTAAGGAAAGCGAAGCAATAGTCCAAAACGAGTTGATGCACGTCTCCCAGAAGATAGAAGAACAGTACGGACAGTTTTCGCTACAGGCGTTGGCGCTTTCCAAAACCCTGTCAAGGAATATTGAAGAGGAACTCAAAAGGCTGGATATACCCGTAACAGAACTGCAGGACCACCCGGATATATTGGAACACCTTATTGCAAGCCAGTATGAAAGGGCATTGTTCTCCCTTCAGTTGTCCAAGAGCAGTGGCGTTTTCGTGATGCTAAACGCTACCGTCAACCCGGCCCTTGCCAATGCAAAAAATTCCCGGGCTGGGCTATATATAAAAAATATGGAACCAAATATTATAAGCTCCCAGACCCCCACCATAATAGTTTTCCGCGGTTTTCCCAGCATAGGGCGACATAACCGGTTAAGCCTCCATGCCCAGTGGCAGATGGAATTTGATATAAGCGAAGCTTCCTATTACCATATCCCCATGGCTGCAGCCCTATCCAACCCCGACCTGCCGCTGTCCCGCCTGTATTATTGGTGTCCTTCCTTCACGCTGCAGAACACCAACGAAGAGGTAATGCTTTGCTCGGTACCCCTTATGGATTCCAACAATAATGTATTCGTGGTCTGCGGCCTGGAAATAAGCGAAATGCTATTTAAGCTGTCCCATATGCCAAAAAGGACCTTATACAGCCGCCTTTTCTGTGTGCTAACGCCTATGGACGAGAATGCAATGGTTTTTAACCGGTCTATGTTCGCAGGCGGTTATTCGGCAAAGGCGGTTTCGAGGGAAAAGAACACCCTTGTTATAGCTGGCAATGACAGCCCTTTTTATTCATATAACCACAACGGTAATAGGCTTTTCCTGGGAATGCATGAACCGGTAAACCTGTATCCCGGGGATTCGGTGTTTTCCGACCAAGCCTGGGCTGTAGCAGTTATGGTGCCCCAGGAGGATATCCTGGACTCCATTACAATGCTAAACCTGGTCCTTTTTTTCTCGGCGGTACTTTTAGTGCTTATAGGGATAACGACCGCCTTTGTTTTAAGCCGAAGGTTCCTGAAACCAATAACAGAAGGGCTTGACATGATTAAATCCGCCGACCTGGAGAAGTTGCCCAAAACAAAGGTGCCGGAGATAGATGATTTAATAGAATACCTAAAAACCCGAAACAAAGAACTGTACCAGAAGGCCATGAAGGGTAACCTTTCCATATCCCTGCTGGATGAATTTCTAGAAAATATAAAAACGCTGTCCCCTTCAGAACGGGCGGTTTTTGACCTATACGCGAAGGGGCATACTTCAAAGGAGGCCGCCGAGAAGCTATTCTTAAGCATTAACACCATTAAAACCCACAACAAACGCATATATATGAAACTGAATGTTGCTTCCCGCAAAGAACTGTCCCTTTATATAAGCATGTTAAAGGAGATAGGAAGGGATGTATAACCCATGGGGTTAGGAATTGTACTTTTCAAAAGCTGCTTCGAACCGGGCCCAGCTTCAAAATAAACTACCCCACCGGTATAGCATTATACCGATGGGGCACTGTTAAACAGGAGGAATCAGACCTTGAACTTTTTAATTATCCCCTGCAGTTCATTGAACAACTGTTCCAGGCCTTCGCTTTCCTGTGCGATACTTTCCGCCGAAGCGGTCTGTTCCTGCATGGACGCGGAAATCTGCTGGGTTGCTGCCGCATTTTCCTCTGCAATTGACGACAGAGTCTGAATGGTATCCAGTACCCCATTCTTCTTCTGCTCCATTTGCCTGCCCGCCTCCGTTATAACCTCCACCGTTTCGATGGATTTTTGGATTTCCCCGGCTATTTCCCTGTACCTACTTTCAGTAAAGCTTACGTTTTGGAACTGTTCCTTCAAAATCCTTTCTACCCTGTCCATGGTCTCCACCGCTTCGGCTACATCCTGCTGCAGGCTTGCAATCCTTTCATCTATAACCTTCGTTGAGGCGGTGGACTCCTCGGCAAGCTTTCTTATCTCGTCCGCCACCACCGCAAAACCCTTCCCGTGCTCTCCAGCCCTTGCTGCTTCGATGGCCGCGTTTAATGCCAGCAGATTGGTCTGCTCCGCAATGGACTTGATAAGGCCGCTAGCATAACTTATTTTTTCGGAGCTTTCATTGGTCTTAGCTATGCTCTGGAAAATGCCATTTATTGCACTGCTGCTCTCTTCGGTTTTACTCGCCAACTCATCGATAACGTCCAGCCCCTGGCTGGTAATCTGGTTTATCCTGGCCGATGCCTCTGTGAACTCCTCCATTCGCCTTTGGTTATCCTCTATAAGGTTCCCGAGAATGGTTAGCTCTTCGGAACCTTGTACGGTGCTTTCCGCCTGGCTTGCTGCGCCCTCGGCCATTTCGCCTATGGTCTGGGCCACCTGTTCCGCAGCGGCGGCGGAATGCTGCGAAGCGGCCGACAGTTCCCCGGCAGCCTGGCTAGCCCTTTCGGAAACCTCTTTGATTGTTGTCACGATTCCGTGGATGGTATCCGAAAAACCGTTGAAATAAACCGCCATATCGCCTATTTCGTCCTTGGTTTTTATATCAACACGCTTGGTTAAGTCCCCGTCCCCCTCGGAAATATCCTTAAGAACGCCGGTTACTGCTCTCAGGCGCTTTATCACAAGGCTTTGAACGGCGAAGTATGAAAAGATACTTATTGCAATAACAATGGTAAACAGTATTACCGTTCTGCTGTACAGGTCGTCCATACTTGCCTTTATCATATCGTTTCCTGTACTAAAAGCGGTGTCCGCCCGCTCCAGAAGAGCGGCGACACTTTCTTCCATCCTTTCCGCGTAGGGGTCAAATTGTTCCATATACCTGTTGCCCTCATCGGTTCCCTCGTTTATGTATGCATTGGCCATATCTATACCCATGTAATAAAACCCGTCCAGTTCCCCGGAAAGGATATCCAAAAGCTCCGCCTCCACACCCAACCCCCTCATATCTTCAATTCTACCCTTGGCGCTTTCATAGTAATCGGCTGCTATTTCAAACCCATCATCAAAACCCGGCATCCCGCGGGTTGCCGAAACATCGGTAAGCCACTGCTGAATTTGGATAACATCTTTTTGAAAGGATAACGCGGTAATCATTAACGGCGTATTGCTATTCTGATGCTCCATTGTAATATCCTTTATGCTGTTTATAGATGTAATTGTAAAAAACATTAGGAATCCGGTAAGCAGAACAATGACCAGCATCATTCCGCCAAATTTTGTTGAAATCTTCATGATACACCCCCGTGTTAGCTGTATAATTGTATAGAATCTATATAACGCACTAATAGTATTACATTCCTTTTTCTGTCATTCCGAGGGAGCAAGGCCCGAAGAATCCGACTATGTCATTCTGAGGGCGAAGTCCGAAGAACCTGACTATGTCATTCTGAACGCAGTGAAGAATCTTACACTTTCAACAACCTGAAGATCCTTCGCTTCGCTCAGGAGGACACAAAAGGAGATATCAGGATGACACCAGTTTTAATGCGTTACATATAGATATATATAGACTTATACCTTGTTTTAGGGATTATAAACAAAAAAAAGCCGGCCTAAGGGCTGGCCTTTTAACTTCCATCCTCCCGGACGCACCTTTATTTGGTAGAAACCAGGCCAAACAAGCTTCCCAAAACCCCCAGCGCAATACTTGTCGCTGAAATCATAACAACCAGGCCGGAGACCAACTGCCCCCTCGGTGGCAGCGGGATAAAGGGCAGCGA
>JAAYJF010000094.1 GCA_012523075.1 Clostridiales bacterium
CCAGGTTCTTGTATTCCCCGGGTGTAAGTTCGCTTTTATGTTTGTTGGTTTCCACAAAGGCAACGCCGCAGCCGATATCCACCCCGACTGCGTTTGGTATTATCGCGCCCTCCACCGCTATCACGCCACCTATGGGCATACCATAGCCCTCGTGGGTATCCGGCATTAGCGCAACCCATTTATGTACAAAAGGCAGATTTGACAGGTTCAGCGCCTGCCTAAGGCAGCCTTCATCCATTTGCTCCCTGTTTTCCAGCCATACCTTAATAGGCACCCGCTGTTTTTCTTTTTCAAAAATAACGAACATGTCTCCGCCTCCCTTTGTTTGCCTGCATCTTAAACTTCTCTCACCACTCTAGAAAAGTCACCATCACCACTTACAAGTATCGCAACATCATACTGCTAAAAACGTATGGTTCTGTACATATACACTTTTTACTCTAAAAAATATAAAAAAACTCCACAAGGTAACCGGCATCCATAAGAGCAAGGAAGTCAATACCATTGTGGATATTACTGGTGCGGGAGAAGGGACTTGAACCCCCACGGCGCTTGCCACTAGATCCTAAGTCTAGCGCGTCTGCCAGTTCCGCCACTCCCGCATATTCCATTATTTTAGCCACAATCGATATGATAACATATAGCTTTTGTTTTTTCAATAGGAAATTTTTCTATTGTCACCGGCTAAATATCTATACCTCCATCTACCCTTAATACCTGGCCGGTAATAAAGGACGAATCGTCACAAGCCAGGAACAAGGCCACAGAAGCAATATCTTCAGGCTGACCAATTCTTTTTAGCGGAGACCCTTCGATTAAATCTTTCACCGCCTCCACTCCACCGATGCTATCTACCATAGCAGTATGGATTGCCCCCGGTGCTATGGCATTTACGCGGATTTCCGGCCCCAATTCCCACGCCATGGATTTGGTCAAACCCACCAATGCGTGCTTTGTAGTAACATACGCAGCGAAACCGTGATGGGCGGCAAAACCCGCTACTGAGGACGTATTGATTATGACCCCTTTGCCTTTTTTCTTCATAATAGGAGCAACCAATTGAGTTAGGTATAATACCGATGTTACATTTACATTCATTACCCTATCCCACTCTTCCATTTTAAGCTCTTGAAGAGGGGACATGCTCAGCATCCCGGCGTTATTGAACAGGATATCGACAGTACCGTACGCCTCAAGGGCCTTATCCACCAAAACCTTTGAATCCTCCGGCTTTGACATGTCTGCCAACACATATATGGCTTCTAATCCTTCATTCTTTATCTGGTCCACCACTTCCTTTGCTCTTTTCTCATTTCTTCCCGCTACTACTACCTTTGCACCTTCTCGGGCAAACAAAACTGCAGTGGCTCTTCCCATTCCCGATGTTGACCCCGTTACGATAGCTACTTTGTCTTTTAGTTTCAATATCCATTCCTCCTTTGTATTAATATGTGCTTTAACGGATTGAAAAAACATCATATCGTTTTAATTATAACACAAGAGCAGATTATCACTAGTAAAATTCAAAGCAAATAATAAGTAGCCCGGTGAAACTGGGAGGATTCTCACAGCATAAGGCAGAATTAATCCTTTGAGCAAGGGAAAATGGGAGGAGTGGTTTTTTGAAGGACCCGGCAAGCATTTTTAACGATGTTATCGGCCCGGTAATGATAGGACCGTCCAGTTCCCATACCGCGGCATC
>JAAYJF010000116.1 GCA_012523075.1 Clostridiales bacterium
TGATGTCAAATCCCATATTTTTATAAGCCGTAAACATAGGCAATGGCTTGTAATGTACATTGGTTGAGATTCCGACTTCCGCCATTTTTATTATTATTTCGTTTCTTTCTGCTTCCCCAATTCCGGGTATCCTTGCTAAATAGAGATGGCCTGCGGATAAATAATCATACCCATAGTGTTGTAAACTTTTAATCCCCAACGGCAATAATGCCCTATCATAGGTCTTAATAATATCTTTACGCCTCTTCAACAGAATCTCATATCTTTCGAGTTGTGCTAATCCGACAGCCGATGATATATCTGTCATATTACATTTATAGGCCGGATAAATGATATCATATTCCCATGCACCGATTTGTATCTTTGCTAAGGCGTCCTTGGACTGGCCATGCAAACTATATAACATAAATTGATTATAAAGCCACTTATCATCCAGGCCTGAATCATTTCTCCAAACTACTGCACCACCCTCAGATGTGGTTATGTTTTTAACCGCATGAAAAGAAAAACATGTAAAATCGGCAACCTGTCCACACTTCATCCCTTTTCTTTCAGCACCGAAAGCATGAGCAGCGTCAGCTATTACGATTATCCGATTGAATAAAGCTTGAATTTCATTGTTGGCCTTGAATAGTTTTTTGTTGCTCTGAACTGCTTCAAATATCTTATCGTAATCACACATCTTGCCGGCTATATCAACCGGAATAACAGCTTTTGTCTTTTCCGTAACTGCATTAGCCAGCCTTTGGTAATCCATTTCAAATGAACCGGGTGCTGTATCAACTAAAACGATTTTAGCGCCTACGTGTTCTATTACCGAGGCCGAAGCCGTATATGTATATGCCGAAGTAATCACCTCGTCGCCCGGCCCAATGCCTAAAATACGTAAAGTCAGTTCCATGGCAGCTGTTGCGGAATTTAAGCATGCTGCCCTGTTAACACCGACATACTCCGCTATTCTTTTTTCAAATTCCTTTGTTCTTGGCCCTGTTGTAATCCAACCGGATTTCATTGTTTTTATGACTTCCTCAATCTCCACATCGGTAATATCCGGTGGGGAAAAAGGTATGTTTCTTATTTTAATCATTTGATTTACACCCTCTAAACGATTCTATGGCTATATTTTCTGCTTACACACCAACCTCAAAACTGTATCCTAATGTTTCCAGATTATCCTTCCGCCCTTTGTTGCTATGTATTGTCCTATCTGCAACCGGGGCTTTAATATCCCTATTTTTGCCCTCGGTATGTACAGTCAGACCCTTAATCTCAAGAGCCAAATCCCCATCGGTGGCCACTTCCATTTCGAAACCCAACTCCTTATCGAGCAAATCCCTGACCCTCATAACATCAATCCCCTTTAAATAATCGTTAAACAATTGTTGAACCATCGTTAAACCATCGTTAAACCATCGTTGAACCTTCGTTGAACCTTCGTCCAACTATCATCAGGCCATTGTTCCCCATACCCCGGCACCAACTTCCTCACATCTGTTGCCCACAACAGGAACGCCATATATTTTCATTCTGTGTTTTTTTGGATCGTCATCTATTACTGCCACAGGATATCTATGTATTTGCGGGTTGTTGTACATTTCTTTTACAACCATAGAGCCGGCTTCACCGCCGCCAATTATCAATACCCGACAAAACATGGCTATGCAAATTTACTGCCGGTCCTAAGCTTTTTTCTACCTTTTTTGGGCTTATACTCCTTCCCATGGTAAGCATAATAATACTGAAAATAATCTTTTTGATCCGTTGTGAGCTTATTTAAAATAGCACCTACAATATTAGCATTTACACCTTCTAATAATTCCTTTGCCCTTCTGGCCTTTTCAACGGATACCTTCCCCGATGCGCAAACCAGTATGGTGCCGTCGACCATAGCCGACAGGATAGAGGCATCGGTTACTACAGCGGCAGGTGAAGTGTCTATAAGAACAAAATCATAATTTTCCCTTATTTCACCCAAAAATTGTTTCATCCTATCGGATGCCAACAGTTCCGATGGGTTTGGAGGAATAGTCCCTGCGGATAAAATTTCCAACCCCGCTATATATGTAGATGAGACTCCTTCCCTGTAATCCGGTCCGTTTACTAAAACATCAGTTAAACCCGGCCCGTTAAATATTTCAAAGGTTTTGTGAATTTGGGGTTTTCTTAAATCCCCGTCTATCAAAAGCACCTTTAATCCGGATTGTGCCATAGCGGTTCCCAGGTTTATAACGGAAGTGGTTTTTCCTTCGCCGGGTCCGGCACTGGTAATTACAATGGTTTTCATAGGGTTGTCCAAACTTGAAAATTGGATGTTTGTACGAAGCGTCCTGTAGGCCTCCGATGCAGGTGATTTCGGATCTTTATGCACGATCAATTTAGGCTTGTCCATTCTGTTTCCCCCTCGTTTGTTATTTATTTTGCATCATCGGAATAATCCCAATTACGCTCAAATCCAAATATTTTTCTATGTCCACCGAGGTTTTAATTGTATTGTCCAGATATTCCAATAAAAATACAACAAAAATGCTTGCCGTCATACCGAGTGCACCTGCAACAACCATATTGAGTCCAAATCTGGGCCTCACAGGTAATTTCGGTTCTATCGCATCATCCAGTATCTGTACATAATCCACCCTCATAATGTCTATTACCCTGGATCTGAAAACCTCTGCCATCTTGTTGGCTATAGCCACTGCCCATTTTGGGTTCGTATCTGTTATATTTATCGTGATGAATTCTGTATCTTCTATTAATTTAACTGACGTTTTATCCTTCAATTGCTTTACAGTAAGGTTTAATTTTAATTGTGAAATAACATCTTCCAGTACTCCCCTGCTTTTTATAATCTCCCCATATGTCCTTGCCAGTCTTTGACCCAGGTTCAGATCTTCCAGGTATAAGCGACTGCCATCTACATAGTTGGGGGGTTTCCCAACAATTATGGTAGTAGATACTTCATATACAGGTTCCAGAATAAAATAGCTTATAACTCCACCGGCGCTAACAGCCAATATTGTCACGAGTACAATGAACCACAACCGTTTTCCGATTATATGCATTATTTCCCGTAGGTTTAATTCTGTCTTCCGGTCTCTTATCTCCATTCCTTTGCCCATCCTCCCTTTTTGTCTTTGTAATATATTATGATAAGTTTTTACCTAACCTTTTTTTCATAATCCTCCCTTCATGCGACCTCCCGTGTATAATTGTAGCACCCAAGACTTACCTTTTCTACCAAAAGCGTACAACAAATTCCCTTAATCTTCCTAAGGTTATAACAGCTTATTTTTACAAGAAAGAGCGGAATACATCGTTTCACGCCATAAAATATGCCGGCTTCAACAACTTTTGCTTAATCCTTTTCACCGTACTTTTCTTTTTATGTATGGTTTTATAGGGTTTTTCCTTGTATATCCATGACACCGAGTCCCACCTTTTTATATCAAAAACATACAGCAAATTCCCCAAGATTAAGCGAAACATCTTGACAAAAAAAAGCAGATTATACTGTTTAATACCTTTACCAGTATAATCTGTTAACAATTTAATCTATTTTATACCAACATAATTCCATTATATGTTACATTTTTAAATTATTTGCCGTGCCTGACATCCCGATTGCTTTTAATATGGCCTTGTAACCCCATCAAAAATTCCTTTCCCTTAAAATTCATTCCCTATCCCTCATATCCCTGCTCAAATCTCCAGGCATTCCTGCACATATCCGTGACATTTCACTCCCTATTCCTCATATCCCCGCTCGAACCCCCAAGCGTCCCTGCACATATCCATGACGTCACCTTTGGCGATCCAGCCCAGTTCCCTTTTAGCTTTACCCGCGTCGGCATAGCACTCAGCAATATCGCCGGGCCTGCGACCCACAATTTCGTAGGGTACTTTGAGATTGTTCGCTTCTTCAAAAGCTTTCAACAATTGTAATACACTGGTACCTTGCCCTGTACCCAGGTTATATATATGGACACCTGATGTAAGCTTGTCCAGTGCCGCTACATGCCCTTCGGCTAAATCCACTACATGAATATAATCCCTTACCCCTGTGCCGTCCACCGTAGGATAATCGTTCCCGAATATTCTTAATTTCTCCAGTTTGCCCTTTGCCACCTGAGTAATGTAGGGCATCAAGTTGTTGGGAATACCTGTCGGGGCTTCACCAATCAAGCCACTCTCATGGGCACCTACCGGATTAAAATATCGCAAGAGGGCAACTGCCCAATCAGGGTTTGCTTTAGCAACATCGATAAGAATCCGTTCACTTATGGCTTTGGTTTCACCGTAAGGGTTACTTGTTGGCAAAAGTAGCATAGTTTCAACAAAAGGGACTTCATTCTCACCATATACCGTTGCCGAAGAACTGAACACAAATTGTTTCACTCCGTATTTCAGACAGGCCCCGCAAAGGACCATAGTGCTGACGGTATTATTATAATAATAAGCAAGCGGTTTTTCCACGGATTCACCCACCGCTTTCAGCCCCGCAAAGTGAACAATACCGTCTATACGGTGATTATTGAAAATCGTATCTACTGCCTTCTCGTCGGTCACATCTATTTTATAGAAAGTGATCTTTTTATCGGTAATCTGCTCAATCCGATCTATGGTTTCGGCTTTACTGTTGCACAGATTATCCGCAACAATCACCGTATGTCCCGCCTCCAGTAAAGCCACACAGGTGTGGGAACCTATGTATCCGGCACCGCCTGTTACCAGTATATCCATAATTAGTTACACCTCGTTTTCTACATAAAACATATTTAAAACAAGCTGAGACATCCAATGTAAACATAATACTATCCCCGCGATTTCCATCATCATTCCTTAGTTATGGCAATATCTTTAAAAACATCATTTCCGATTTCATTTCCTATGATCCCCACCAGGTAGTTTAAAAATTCCTCTCTTAAATCTTCCCGTCTTAAGGCAAATTCTACGGTTGCCTCCAGAAATCCCAGTTTATCCCCTACATCATATCGCTTTCCTTCAAATATGTATGCGTACATAGCTTCTTTTTTGGCCAGTTCTTTCAATCCGTCTGTGAGTTGAATCTCCCCGCCCTTCCCCGGTTTTGTATGTTCCAGTATATCGAATATCGCAGGATTGATGATGTACCTTCCGAGGATAGCGATGTTTGACGGTGCATCCTTGACAGAGGGTTTTTCCACCAATCCTCTTGCTTTATACACA
>JAAYJF010000112.1 GCA_012523075.1 Clostridiales bacterium
AGGGTATCCGTTTTGCAATAAGGGAAGGCGGCAGGACGGTAGGCGCGGGAGTAGTATCCAAGATACTGTAATGAGATGTGGGATGTGAGAGGTGCGAAGTGGGAATCACACCTCTCACTTCTCAAATGGCTATTGATATTTTATTGCTGTTATTATAGAATATAGAAGTTGCAGTAAGGATGCGATGAACTGGAAGGTTGCTGGAGATTTCCGGGAAATTTCCGGGGAGTATGTCCACATCTCGAATGGGGCGACTTTGGTTTTGTATGCACGCATTTAAAAAAAATTCAAAACGCCTGGATGAGTGTATATGAGACTGGGTTGCGCGTAAACAAAAACGTGCGATTTATAAGGAGGGAAATTTAATGGCGAAACAAAAAATCAGGATAAGGTTGAAGGCGTTTGACCATTCGGCACTTGACCAGTCCGCAGTTAAGATTGTGGATACGGCGAAAAAAACCGGTGCCAAGGTATCCGGTCCTATACCGCTGCCTACCGAAAAGGATGTAGTGACGATACTTAGAGCTCCTCATAAGTACAAGGATTCGAGGGAACAGTTCGAAATAAGGACTCACAAAAGGCTTATAGACATCCATAATCCCAATCCCAAAACGGTAGACGCGCTTATGCGCCTTGACCTGCCCGCCGGAGTGGATATAGAAATTAAATTGTAAGGCTATTATGATTGTCCGAAACAATGGGATAATCCGCTAATAAGTTTTGGAGGTGCAGCAAATGGAGAAAGGTATACTGGGGAAGAAGATGGGTATGACACAGGTGTTTGACGAAAACGGAAATATTATTCCGGTTACGGTTATTAAGGCTGGGCCTGTGAAGGTTGTACAGAAAAAGACTGTTGAAAGCGATGGGTATAAGGCAATACAGGTAGGCTTCGAAGAGGCGAAACCCGCTAAGGTAAACAAGCCCATGAAGGGTCATTTTGACAAGGGCGGGGTTGAGTACAAAAAGGTTCTCATGGAATTTAGGGTTCAAAATCCCGACGCATACGAAGTCGGGCAGGAGATAAAGGTTGACATATTCGAGGAAGGCGAAAAGGTGGACGTGGCAGGTACGTCCAAGGGTAAAGGGTTTCAGGGCGTAATAAAAAGATGGAATCAAGGCCGCGGCCCTATGACCCATGGCTCAAAGTATCACAGGGGAGTAGGCTCTATGGGAGGGTCCAGTTCACCATCCAAAACCTTTAAGGGTAAGAATATGCCGGGCAGAATGGGCGGCGAAAGGGTCACTGTGCAGAACTTAGAGGTGGTTAAGGTGGACCCGGAGCACAATCTCCTGCTTCTAAAGGGAGCGGTGCCGGGGCCAAAGGGTGGTTTGCTGGTCATAAAGGATTCTGTAAAAGCATAAGAGGGTTTGTAGAAGGGAGGAAAGAATATGCCGAAAGTAGCAGTTTATAATACCGAAGGACAACAGGTGGACGAAATGGAACTGAAGGACGAGATTTTTGGCGTCCCGGTGAACGAAGCGTTGCTGCATCAGGCAGTGCAAGTATATCTGGCCAACAAAAGACAGGGCACCCAGTCTGCCAAAACCAGGGCGGAAGTTAGGGGTGGCGGCAGAAAACCCTGGAGACAAAAAGGGACCGGAAGAGCAAGGCAGGGTAGCATCCGTTCTCCGCAGTGGACAGGTGGAGGAGTGGTATTCGCACCCAAGCCTAGGGATTTTGCACAAAAATTTCCCAAGAAAATGCGTCGGCAGGCAATGCTCTCCGCTTTGAGTTCAAAGGCCCGGAACAATGAAATTATGGTGTTGGACAGCTTGGTAATGGAAGAGCCCAAGTCTGCTTTTATTCATGGAATGTTAAAGAACCTTAAAGCAGGTAAAAAAGCTCTTATAGTAGTTAAGTGCAATGACGAAGTGGTGGCGAAATCCGCAAGAAACATTCCCGGCGTTAAATCGGCCTTCGCGGGCGGTCTTAACGTGTATGACATACTAAAGCATGATACCTTTGTGATAACGAGGGATGCGGTGAAAGAGGTTGAGGAGGTGTACGGGAAATGAAGGCTCCCCAGGATATAGTTGTTCGCCCGGTAATAACCGAGAGAAGCATGAGGGATATGGAAGAAAGCAAGTACACCTTTGTGGTAGACAGGAAAGCTAACAAGATTGAGATAAAGAAAGCCGTTGAAGAGCTGTTCGGCGTTAAGGTGGAAAAGGTAAACGTTGTAAACTACATGGGCAAGATGAGAAGAATGGGTAGAAATATTGGCAGGAAGGCAAGTTGGAAAAAGGCCTTCGTGAAGCTTACGGAGGATAGCAAAAAAATAGAGTTCTTCGAAGGAATGTAAATGCAAGGAGGGAAAAAATATGGCAGTAAAAAAATTCAGGCCTACCTCCCCGGGAATAAGAAACATGACGGTTTTGGACTATTCAGGGGTTACAACCGATAAACCGGAAAAATCCCTTGTAACGGATCTGAAAAAATCCGGAGGAAGGAACGTATACGGCAGAATTACCGTCCGGCACAGAGGAGGCGGGCATAAGAGGAAATATAGGATTATAGACTTCAAAAGAAACAAGGATGGGGTCCCGGCGAGGGTTGCCACCATCGAATACGACCCGAACAGAAGCGCCAACATCGCGCTCCTTAATTATGCCGATGGTGAAAAACGATATATTATCGCACCGTTGGGGCTCAAGGTGGGCGATATTGTGGTGTCCGGACAGGACGTGGACATTAAACCGGGCAACGCTCTTCCCCTTTCATGTATTCCTATGGGTACCATTATCCATAATATTGAGTTAAAGCCCGGAAAGGGCGCCCAGCTTGTCAGGGCTGCGGGCAATTCCGCACAGCTTATGGCAAAGGAGGGGGGTTACGCACAGATAAAGCTTCCTTCCGGAGAGGTGAGAATGGTAAGACAGGAGTGCAGGGCAACAGTGGGTCAGGTTGGGAATCTGGACCACGAGAATATTACCATAGGTAAGGCCGGGAGAAAACGAAATTTAGGCATAAGGCCCACTGTGAGAGGCTCGGCAATGAACCCGGCTGACCATCCGCATGGTGGCGGTGAGGGTAAGGCTCCGATAGGAAGGCCAGCACCGGTTACCCCGTGGGGCAAGCCCACAATAGGATACAAAACGAGGAAGAAAAATAAGGATAGCGACAAGTTTATAATTAAACGACGCAAGAAGTAAGAAAAGAAGGGAGGAAGTATTGTTTATGGGAAGGTCACTAAAAAAAGGGCCCTATGTTCAACCCAAGCTTTTGGAGAGAATAGAAAAGATGAATAAAAACAACGAAAAAAAGGTTCTTAAGACCTGGTCGAGGGCATCAACCATCTTCCCGCAAATGGTAGGCCATACCATAGCGGTGCACGATGGCAGAAAACATGTCCCTGTTTATATAACCGAGGAAATGGTGGGTCACAAACTGGGCGAATTCGCGCCTACCAGAACCTTCAGGGGGCACGGTTCCCACACCGAAAGGTCAACGTCACTCAAGTAGAGGGAAGGAGGGTTTAATGGTGGAAGCAAAAGCGCATGTTAAATATGTCAGAATATCACCCCGCAAGGTCGAGATTGTCTTGGACCAGATAAGGGGTAAGAGCATAGATGAGGCGTTAGCCATACTGAGGTACTTGCCCCAGAAAGGCGCAAGGATAACCGAGAAGCTTATACAGTCGGCGGCGGCTAATGCCGAAAACAACCACGATATGGTTAGGGATAATCTGTATGTTGCGCAGGTTTACGCGAACCAAGGGCCTACCATGAAAAGGTATAAGGCGAGGGCCCAGGGCAGGGCGAACCTGATACGCAAAAGAAGCACCCATATCTCTGTGATACTCAGGGAAAAACAGTAAAAGGAGGGAAAGCTAAGTGGGTCAAAAAGTCAATCCCCACGGACTCAGAGTTGGAATAATAAAAGACTGGAGTTCAAAGTGGTATTCGGGTAAAAAGGATTTTTCAAACCTTCTAATAGAAGACAAAAAAATAAGAAAACACGTTAAGGCTAAATTTTTTACCTCCGGCGTTTCCAAGGTGGAAATCGAACGGGCTGCCAACAGGGTCAAGGTTACCATTTATACCGCCAAACCGGGAATGGTAATAGGCAAAGGCGGCTCGGGAGTTGAGGATTTGAAAAAAGAGCTGGAGGCCATGACGGGTAAGAACGTGTTCATCAATATAATAGAGATAAAGGTCCCCGAGCTTAATGCACAGCTTGTTGCTGAAAATATAGCATCTCAGCTTGAGCGAAGGGTTTCCTTCCGAAGGGCAATGAAGCAGTCGATACAGCGTACCATGCGTTCGGGAGCCAAGGGTATCAAAACAATGGTATCCGGAAGACTTGGCGGAGCAGAAATAGCGCGAAGCGAAAGGTACAGTGAAGGAACCATACCGCTGCAAACGTTAAGAGCCGACATAGATTATGGTTTTGCAGAGGCGGATACTACCTACGGTAAAATCGGCGTTAAGGTATGGATATACAAGGGGGAAATCCTGGGTAAGACCAAAAGCGAAAATTAGGGACTCGAAAGGGAGGAGGAAGGCCAAATGTTGATACCGAAAAGGGTCAAGCGCCGAAAAGTCCAGAGGGGCAGAATGAAGGGAAAAGCAACCCGTGGTAGCACCATAGCATACGGTCAGTTCGGTCTGCAGGCGACTGAGCCCGGGTGGATTACTTCCAATCAAATAGAAGCCGCAAGAATAGCTATGACCAGATATATAAAAAGAGGCGGAAAAGTTTGGATAAAGATATTTCCTGACAAACCCGTTACGCAAAAACCCGCCGAAACCAGGATGGGTTCGGGTAAAGGTTCGCCCGAGTATTGGGTAGCGGTAGTAAAACCAGGAAGGGTTATGTTCGAAATATCCGGTGTAAACGAAGAAGTTGCAAGGGAAGCAATGCGACTGGCCATGCATAAACTGCCTATTAAATGTAAATTTGTAAAACGCGAAGAAGTGGGTGGTGAAGCAAATGAAAGCTAAAGAGGTCAGGGAAATGACTGTACAGGAACTGGAAAAAAAGGCTCAGGAGTTAAAAGGGGAGCTATTTAACCTCAGGTTTCAACTTGCTACGGGACAATTGGATAACCCGATGAGGATTAAACAGGTAAGAAAATCCATTGCCAGGATAAAAACGGTTTTGAGGGAAAGAGAACTAAAAGGTATTAAGGCGTAACACCTTTTTAGGAAGGAGGAAAAGGTCTATGATACGGGGCAACAGAAAGACAAGGATCGGTAAAGTGGTTAGCAACAAGATGGATAAAACCATAGTTGTGGCGGTTGAGGCTCTTGTAAGGCATCCGCTGTATGGTAAAACAATAAAGCAAACCAAGAAGTTTAAGGCCCACGACGAAGGCAACCAGTGTTCGATTGGGGACAGGGTAAAAATTATGGAAACAAGGCCCCTTAGCAGGGAAAAAAGGTGGAGACTCGTTGAGATAATCGAAAAGGCACAATAATCAACTAAGTTTGCCGGAAGGAGGTATTTCCGATGATACAATCTGAATCCCGCCTTAGAGTAGCTGACAATTCCGGAGCCAAGGAATTGCTTTGCATAAAAGTTATCGGGGGCTCGAGGAAGAGATACGCCAATGTAGGGGATATAATAGTCGCTACCGTTAAAGATGCAACACCCGGCGGTGTTGTAAAAAAGGGAGACGTAGTAAGGGCGGTAGTGGTGAGAACAACGAAAGGTGTAAAAAGAATAGACGGAAGCTCTATAAAATTTGACGAGAACGCTGCGGTTATAATAAGAGAAGACAAGCAACCAAGGGGAACAAGGATATTTGGCCCAGTTGCCAGGGAGCTTAGAGAAAAGGACTTCATGAAAATAGTTTCTCTTGCACCCGAAGTTCTCTAACTGAGGAGGTGGCTGTTTTGAAGGGTAAAGCAAAAATGCATGTTCGAAAAGGGGATACGGTTGAACTGATCTCAGGAAAAGACAAGGGCAAAAAAGGTAAAGTGCTGACAGCCTTTCCCAAGGAAAACCGTGTCATAGTTGAGGGCGTTAATATGCTTACAAAGCATGTAAAACCGACCCGGCAGATGCAGCAGGGGGGAATAATCCGACAGGAGGGTCCGGTGCATGTTTCCAACGTGCTGTTGTACTGCCCTAAGTGTAAAAGGGGCCGAAGGTCCGGCAGAAAGATATTAAAGGATGGCACCAAGGTGAGATTTTGTAAAGCCTGTGGCGAAACTCTTGATAAATAAAAGAGTAGGGGAAGGAGGTAGTCGCATGTCAAGACTTTTGGATAAGTACCATAATGAAGCAGTACCTGCTCTTATGGAGAAGTTTGGATACAAAAATATAATGGAAGTCCCAAGGATAGTAAAGGTAATAATCAACATGAGGGTTGGCGAGGCCAAGGAGAACGCCAAAACGTTGGAGGCGGCGCTGGAGGACCTAACTGCAATAAGCGCACAAAAACCGGTTGTCACCAGGGCAAAAAAGTCCGTCGCCGCGTTTAAGCTGCGCGCCGGGATGCCTATAGGGTGTAAAGTTACGCTGAGGGGCGAGAGAATGTACGAGTTTCTTGACAAACTTTTCAATATTGCCCTGCCAAGGGTAAGGGACTTTAGGGGCATATCCCCCGATGCCTTTGATGGCAGGGGTAATTTCGCGCTGGGTATCAAGGAACAGCTGATTTTCCCGGAAATCGATTACGATAAGATTGAAAAGATACGGGGAATGGACGTAGCTATTGTTACAACAGGCAAAACCGACGAAGAGGCACGGGAGCTCTTAAGGATACTGGGAGTACCCTTTAGAAAACAATAAGGAGGTAAGGAATCGGTGGCTAAAAAATCGATGATAGCCAAGCAGAAAAGAAGGCCTAAATACAGCACCAGGGCTTACAATAGATGCAAGGTATGTGGGAGACCCCATGCGTACCTTAGAAAATTCGGCATATGCCGTGTTTGTTTCAGGGAGTTTGCCTACAGGGGAGAGATCCCGGGTGTTAAGAAAGCTAGCTGGTAAGGCTTTATAACGGAAGGAGGTAGAGATACATGGTTATGACCGACCCCATTGCTGATATGCTGACTCGTATTAGGAATGCGAACACTGTTAAACACAGTCAGGTAGAGATTCCAGCATCAAATATGAAGAAGGCTATCGCCAAGATTTTACTTGACGAGGGTTTTATAAAAGGATACGAAGTTAAAGAGGACGGAAAGCAGGGGATCATCAAAATAGAGATGAAATATGCCCAGGGCCAGGAAAAGGTTTTGAGCGGTTTAAAGAGAATATCCAAACCCGGGCTGAGGGTATACGTGAATAAAGATGAGATTCCAAAGGTGTTGGGAGGGCTTGGCGTAGCGATAATTTCCACGTCCAAGGGCCTTATGACCGATGCCCAGGCAAGGAAGGAAAGCATCGGGGGAGAAGTTGTCTGTTATATATGGTAGTTTACAGGAGGTGTTACAATGTCCAGGATTGGTAAGTTACCCATAGAGATACCCGGCGGGGTTGAAGTGACTATAGGCGAAGGCAATTTCATAACGATAAAGGGCCCGCTGGGTAAAATGGAGCGCAAAATGCACAGGGATATGGTTATTACTAGGGAAGACGATAAAATAGTAGTAAAAAGGCCCTCTGACAACAAGTTCCACAAATCCCTTCACGGGCTAACCAGATCGCTTATCGCCAACATGGTGGAGGGCGTGACAAAGGGCTACCAGAAAACCCTTGAGATAAACGGGGTAGGATACAGGGCACAAAAACAGGGTAAAAAACTTGTCTTGAGCGTAGGATATTCTCACCCGGTGGAGATGCTTGATCCGGAGGGTATAACCGTTGAGGTGGAAGGTACCAACAAGGTTATGGTAAAGGGTATCGACAAACAGCTGGTGGGCAATTACGCCGCGAAAATCCGAAGCGTGAGGGAGCCCGAGCCCTACAAAGGAAAGGGAATTAAGTATGATTACGAGCATATCAGACGTAAGGTAGGCAAGACCGGCAAATAGGTAAGAAGGGAGAGAACAAGCTTGCTTAAGAAAATGGTTAGAAACGAGGCCCGGAAGAAGAGGCACAGGGTGGTAAGGAACAAGATACACGGCAGTGCCGAAAGGCCGCGGCTTAACGTATACAGAAGTCTTAACCATATTTACGCTCAGTTGGTAGACGATGATGCCGGAGTTACACTGCTGGCGGTTTCCACCCAGGATAAGGAAGTGAAGGAAACGGTGGAGAAGGGATATAATCTGGATGCTGCCAAGGCGGTGGGCAAAGTGGTGGCAGACAGGGCGCTTCAAAAAGGGATAAAAAACATTGTCTTCGACAGGGGCGGTTACAAGTATCACGGCAGGGTTAAGGCCCTGGCGGATGCAGCCAGAGAGAACGGCCTGAATTTCTAGGATAAGGAGGGAGATAAATGCAAAACAGGGCAAGGAATACTGACCAGTCAAAGCCGGACCTTGTTGAAAAGGTTATTCATATAGGAAGGGTTGCCAAGGTTGTTAAAGGTGGAAGAAACTTCAGGTTTAGTGCACTGGTGGTTGTCGGTGACGAGAACGGAAGCGTTGGTGTCGGAACCGGCAAGGCGGTGGAAGTGCCGGAGGCCATCAGGAAAGCAATAGAAGCCGCCAAGAGGGATATGGTAAAGGTCCCGATGGTGGGCACCACAATACCCCACGAGGTAGTAGGCCGATACGGAGCAGGCAAAGTAATTATGATGCCGGCAAAGGAAGGTACCGGAATAATTGCGGGCGGCCCGGTCAGGGCTGTGCTTGAGTGTGCAGGCGTCAGGGACATAAGGGCCAAATCAATCGGTTCAAACAACCCAAGGAATATGGTTAATGCCACCATGGAAGGAATAGCAATGCTTAAGACCGCAGCACAGGTTGCCAAGCTGAGGGGAAAAACTGTGGAAGAGATTTTGGGTTAGGAGGGCGTTTGTTGTGGCTAAGTTAAAGATTAAACTTATAAAAAGTACAATCGGAAGCAAAAAGGACCAGAAGGCGACGGTTGAGGCTTTAGGTCTTAGGAAAATATCCCAGGTGGTTGAAAAAAACGATACGCCGGAGATAAGGGGTATGGTAAACAAGGTAAGCCATCTGGTCGAGGTGGAAGAAGTTAACTAAAGGAGGTGCCACTATGAAGTTGCATGAGCTTAAACCTGCACAGGGCGCAAAACGTAAAGCTAAAAGGGTTGGAAGAGGCATGAGTTCCGGCCACGGCAAGACCTCCGGCAGGGGGCACAAGGGACAAAAATCCCGCTCCGGTGGCGGTGTAAGACCCGGCTTCGAGGGCGGCCAGATGCCGCTGCAGCGAAGGATACCCAAGAGGGGCTTTACAAATATTTTCAAAAAAGAATATTCAGTGGTAAATTTGGAAAGGCTCAATATGTTCGAAGAAGGTTCGGTAATAACCCCGGAACTTATGGCGGAGCAGGGCTTAGTCAAAAAACCCAGCGAGCGCATTAAGGTGCTGGGAGACGGAGAACTGGGCAAAGCCCTGACGGTAAGGGCGCATAAGTTCAGCAAAACGGCAGCCGAGCGCATTGAAGCTGCGGGAGGAAAGGCTGAGGTGATATAGGGTGTTTCAAACGTTGAGGAATGCATGGAAGATACCGGATTTGAAAAGAAGAATCCTCTTCACAATTGCTATGTTGGTAGTATTCAGGGTAGGTGCCTTTATACCGGTTCCTGGAATCAATATAGCGGTAATCAAGGATATTGTGCAAAAAGGCGGACTGCTGGGTTTCTTTGACGTGGTTTCAGGGGGAGCCTTCAGCAACTTCACTATATTTGCCCTCAGCATAACTCCCTATATTACATCGTCAATTATAATGCAGCTTCTCACCATAGCAATCCCCAAACTGGAGGAACTGGCCAAGGAGGGGGAAGAGGGCCGCAAAAAAATCGCCCAGTACACAAGGTACGGTACGGTGGTGCTGGCCCTTGTACAGAGTATTGGCTTAAGCCTTGGAATGCGGGGCGCCCTTTACAATGCAACGCCAATGAATGTTACAATAGTAGCCTTGACTCTGACGGCGGGTACGGCGTTTCTGATGTGGCTGGGTGAGCAGATCACCGACAAGGGTATAGGTAACGGGATCTCGCTCCTTATATTTGCAGGTATTATTTCCAGGCTGCCCGACGGGCTTATCACAGTTTACCAGTACTACAGGGTAGGTACAACCAACATAGTTGAACTGGTATTGTTCGCCATAGGTGCGGTGTTTATAATAGCCGGCGTTGTGGCCATACAGGAAGGCCAGAGAAGGATACCGGTTCAGTATGCAAAAAGAGTGGTGGGAAGGAAAATGTACGGGGGGCAAAGCACCCATATTCCTATAAAGGTTAACCAGGCGGGGGTTATTCCTGTAATATTCGCCTCATCACTGCTTGCATTTCCCCAGACCATTGGGGCTTTCTTCCCCGAGAGCGGGTTTAACACCTTTATGGAAAGATATTTCGCATGGGGTGGGTTTTCCCATACGCTGTTTACAGCGCTTTTGATAATATTCTTTACCTATTTTTATACGTCTGTTACCTTTAACCCGATAGAGGTGGCAAACAATCTGAGGAAGTACGGCGGATTTATCCCAGGTATAAGGCCGGGCAAGCCCACAACCGAGTATATCAGCAAGGTTTTGAACAGGATTACGTTGGTGGGAGCCTTTTTCCTGGTTGTGATAGTAGTTCTCCCGGTAGTACTTATGAGGTTTACCGGGCTTAAGATATACTTTGGAGGAACAGCCCTTCTGATAGTGGTGGGCGTGGCCCTTGAGACCATGAAACAAATCGAGGCCCAGATGCTCATGAGACACTATCAGGGATTTCTTAAATAGGAGATGATGGTATTGCGCTTGGTGATAATGGGGCCGCCGGGAGCAGGCAAAGGGACCCAGTCAGCCATGATAGCCCAAAGGTTCTCGATACCGCATGTATCCACCGGAGATATTTTCAGGAAGAACCTCAAAGAGGGGACACCGCTGGGAATGAAGGCAAAGGAGTATATGAGCAAAGGCCTTCTTGTGCCGGACGAAACGGTGGTGGCAATAGTAAAGGATCGTTTGGACGAGAAGGATTGCAAAAAGGGTTTCCTGCTTGACGGTTTTCCAAGGACCGTAGCCCAGGCGGTTGCTCTGGACGGGGTGCTGACAGATATGGATATGAGTATTGACCACGTGCTTAACATTGATGTACCCAAGGAAGTGCTGATAGAAAGGGCTGTGGGCAGGAGAGTATGCAAAGCTTGCGGTGCTACCTACCACGTGATGTACAACAGCCCATCCCGTGAGGGTTTGTGCGACAGCTGCGGTGGTGCACTCATCCAGAGGGAGGACGACAGGGAAGAGACAGTGGTAAAAAGAATAGAAGTGTACCTTGAACAGACCAAGCCCTTGATCGATTATTATTCGGAAAAGGGACTGCTAATTAGCATGGATGGCGGACAGGGAATAAAAGAGGTGGGGGATCAAATTGTAAAGGCCCTCGAAAAAAGGCAGTAAATGATTGTTTTTTGCGTCCCTCCGCCAAAATCCTGGCTATGGCTGCTGCAGACGGTATTGTTGCATCGGTCTGTCCGTCTGTTTTGAGCACGCTGTAGTCATACCAGGGATGCCCCCCGGATACTTACCCAAACAAAAAAGTTTGACGGAGGTGAATGGGGTATGGAAAAAGGCGGAATAGTTCTCGGCCAGGTTGTCAGGTCAAAGGCCGGGAGGGACAAGGATGCATATTTTGTAGTGGTGGGTTTAGAAAAAGAGCAGTACCTGTATATTGCCGACGGAAACCTGCGAAAGGTTGACAGACCAAAGAAAAAGAAAGCAAAACACCTGGCTAGGACGGGTATCGTACTGACGGAGGTTGCGGAAAAGCTAAAAAGCGGCAAGAAGGTTACCAACGCTGAACTGAGAAAGAACCTTAGAGACCTTGGGGGTTGATAGGGTTCGGTGAATGGAGGTATGATTACCTTATGGCGAAGAAGGATGTTATTGAGGTTGAAGGCAAGGTTGCAGAGGCACTGCCAAATGCTATGTTTTATGTGGAGCTTGAAAACGGACACAGGATTTTAGCCCATGTATCCGGCAAGCTCAGAATGCACTATATAAGAATTTTACCCGGCGACAGAGTGACGGTTGAACTATCTCCCTATGACCTCACACGGGGCAGGATAGTATGGAGGGGCAAAAGCTAAGGAGGTATTGCAATGAAGGTAAAACCATCAATTAAGCCGATATGCGAAAAGTGTAAAATAATCAAAAGAAAAGGCAAGGTAATGATAATCTGTGAAAATCCCAAACACAAACAAAAACAGGGATAATGTAAATACGGGAGGTGTGGGTTTTAGATGGCAAGGATTGCTGGCATTGACTTACCCAGGGACAAGAGAATAGAAATAGGGCTTACCTATATATACGGTATCGGCAGGAATAGGGCGCAAAAAATACTTGCGCAGGCGGGCGTTGACTTTGATACAAGAGTCAAGGACCTAACCGAGGCGGAAATAAGCAGGCTGAGGGAAGTAATAGACAAGCAGTATAAGGTGGAAGGGGACCTAAGAAGAGAGGTCAATATGAATATAAAACGCCTTATAGACATAGGGTCCTACAGGGGACTGCGCCACAGGAGGGGCCTGCCCGTCAGGGGACAGGGCACTAAGAACAACGCAAGAACCAGAAAGGGCCCCAAGCGGACCGTTGGCGTAAGGCGAAAGAAATAGGTCGTACCATAAATGAAGGAGGTTAAATGAATGGCAGCAAGGCCAAGAAGGAGAACAAAAAGACGCGAAAAGAAAAATATAGAGCGAGGCCAGGCTCATATCAAGTCGACTTTTAACAATACAATGGTTACTCTGACCGATCTGCACGGCAACGCATTGTCTTGGGCAAGCTCCGGGAAACTGGGGTTCAGAGGCTCAAGAAAATCCACTCCCTTTGCTGCGCAAATGGCGGCCGAAGCGGCGGCCAAAGACGCGATGGAGCATGGTTTGCGAAGTGTAGAAGTATATGTAAAGGGTCCGGGTTCCGGTCGGGAGGCGGCCATAAGGGCACTCCAGGCTGCAGGGCTGGAAGTAAATCTTATAAAGGACCTTACCCCGGTGCCCCATAACGGATGCAGGCCACCGAAAAGAAGACGTGTTTAAACAAATAGCAGGAGGTGTACTATATTAATGGGTAGATATATAGGCCCGGTATGCAGGCTGTGCCGCAGGGAGGGCATGAAGCTGTATCTGAAGGGCGACAGGTGTTATTCGGACAAATGCGCAATCGACCGAAGGTCCTATGTGCCCGGCCAGCACGGACAGGGCAGGAAAAAGGTGTCGGGCTATGGGATCCAGCTACGGGAAAAACAAAAAGCAAAGAGATATTACGGAGTTATGGAAAGTCAGTTCAGGAAGTACTTCAATATGGCTGAAAGAATGAAGGGCGTAACGGGAGAGAACCTGCTTTCAATACTCGAATCCAGGCTGGATAACCTTGTGTATAGGATAGGCCTTAGTGAATCCAGGAAGGAAGCCAGGCAGCTGGTTAAGCACGGGCATTTTCTGGTTAACGGAAAAAAAGTGGATATACCTTCCTACCTGGTAAAGGTAGGAGACGTTGTCCAAGTCAAGGAAAAGAGCAGGTCAAGCGAAAAATTCAAAGAGCTTGCAGACAATAATCAGAGGGTTGCCCCCGACTGGCTGGAAGTGGACTTGGAGAAGATGAGAGCAAAGGTTGTTGGCGCACCGAAAAAAGAGCATATAGATATACCGATCGAAGAACACCTAATAGTAGAGCTTTACTCCAGGTAATCAATATAATTGAAATCGGTTGCCCTCGGTAAGATTTCATAGAGTTGTTCAAGGAGGGTTAATTAATGATAGAGATTGAAAAGCCCAAAGTTGAAATAATAGAAACAAGCAGTGACAACACCTACGGTAAATTCGTGGTGGAGCCGCTTGAAAGGGGTTACGGGATAACCCTCGGCAATTCCCTGAGGAGGGTTCTTCTTTCCTCGCTGCCGGGAGCTGCGGTGACCTCCGTCAAAATAGACGGGGTACTTCATGAGTTTTCTACCATACCCGGCGTTAAGGAAGACGTCACCGAGATAGTGCTAAACTTAAAGTCCCTAAACGTTAAACTGGATGGCGACGAGCCGAGGCTGGTTAGGGTAGAAGCGGAGGGTGCCAGGGAAATAAAGGCCGGTGACATAATCCACGGGCCGGATGTGGAAATCTTAAACCCCGAGATTCATATTGCAACCCTTGAGGACGGTGCGAAGCTATATATGGAAATCACCCTTGAAAAGGGAAGGGGCTACGTATCTGCAGAGAAGAACAAGGAGCAGGGCCAGCCCATTGGGATTATTCCTGTGGATTCCATTTTTACTCCGGTGGTTAAGGCCAATTTCAGGGTTGACAACACAAGGGTGGGTCAGGTAACCGACTTTGATAAACTGACGCTTGAGGTGTGGACCGATGGCAGCATTGCTCCCGACGAGGCGGTATCCCTTGGCGCAAAGATTCTAAACGAACACCTAAACCTTTTTATAACTCTTACCGACCAGATAAGGGATGTTGAAATAATGGTAGAAAAGGAAGAGGATAAAAAGGAAAAAGTGCTGGAAATGACCATAGAGGAACTGGACCTTTCGGTAAGGTCATATAACTGTCTGAAGCGGGCGGGAATAAACACGGTGGAGGAACTCACCCAAAAGACCGAAGAGGACATGATGAAGGTACGAAACCTTGGCAAGAAATCCCTGGAGGAAGTTCAGTCCAAGCTTTCCGAGTTAAACTTGAGTTTGAAAAAAAACGACGAGTAACCACGCAGGGAGGGATATTTTATGGCATCAAACAGAAGATTGGGTCGGGCAACCGACCATAGGATGTTAATGCTTAGGAATTTGGTTACAAGCCTGTTGGATAAAGGTAAAATAGTAACCACCGTAACCCGGGCCAAGGAGACAAGGAGTTTGGCCGAGAAAATGATTACGCTGGCAAAGAGGGGAGACCTCCATTCCAGGCGTATGGCTATGGCCTTTGTGATGGATGAAACGGTGGTAAAAAAACTATTTGACAATATAGGCCCGAAATACGCCGACAGAGAGGGAGGATATACCCGTATAGTAAAGATTGGCCCCAGAAGAGGAGATGCAGCGGAGATGGTTATACTGGAGCTGGTCTGATAGGGACACAGGGACAGGCTTACTGTTCCGGTTGGCAGTGGTTGGCCCGCTGCCAGTCACCGGTATTATTAGTGATGTCCTTAATTTAAACTTAAGAGGGGTTAAAATGGAATACCAAATACTGATGGAAAACCTCAGTTTCCGTTACGGCGAGCAAGAAGAAATGGTTCTGAAGGACATCAACCTTAGGGTGAAGCAGGGAGAATTCGTGGCTGTAATAGGACATAACGGTTCAGGGAAATCAACTCTGGCAAAGCAAATAAACGCTTTGCTTGTTCCCGTTTCGGGCAAAGTCCAAGTGATGGGCATGGATACCCGGGACCCCGAAAATTTATGGCAGATAAGACAGAAGGTTGGTATGGTTTTTCAGAACCCGGATAACCAGTTGGTTGCAACCATAGTTGAGGAGGATGTGGCCTTTGGCCCCGAGAACCAGGGGGTGCCTTCGGGGGAAATCAGGAAAAGGGTGGACGACGCCCTAAGGGAGGTGGGTTTGTATGATTACAGGACCCACGGCCCGCACCTGCTTTCAGGCGGCCAGAAACAAAGGGTTGCAATAGCCGGGGTATTGGCTATGCAGCCGGATTGTATTGTTCTGGACGAGGCTACCGCCATGCTTGACCCCAGGGGCAGACAGGAGCTGATGGAGGTCATAGGGCGGCTGAACAAAAAAGAGGGCAAGACCATTTTACACATAACCCATTACATGGAGGAGGCAACCGCGGCGGACAGAGTGCTGGTAATGGACCGGGGAAGGATAGTTATGGAAGGTACCCCCTCCGAAGTGTTTTCAAAGGCGGCTCGGCTTAAAGAACTGGGGCTGGACGTGCCCGGGCCCGCCCAGCTTGCCCGCAGGCTAAGGAAAAGCGGGGTACCGCTGCCGGATATTCTAAACGAGGATGAGATGGTGGTAGAGCTATGTCGATTGAAGTCACTAACCTAAGATATACCTATATGCCCGGTACTCCCTATGAAAAGGTGGCCCTTGAGGGAATAGACCTTAAGGTGGATGAGGGGAGTTTCATCGGCATAATAGGCCATACCGGCTCGGGAAAGTCCACGCTGATACAGCACTTCAACGGGTTATTAAAGCCCCAGAGGGGCACAATAGTGGTGGACGGCAGGGATATCTGGGAGAAGGGGTACAAAAGAAGCATAGTGAGACAGAAGGTGGGGCTTGTTTTTCAGTATCCCGAGCACCAGATTTTCGAAGAAACGGTGTTTAAGGATGTGGCATTTGGTCCCCGCAACATGGGCCTTAGTGAAAATCAAGTTCTAAAGAGATCCCGGTTGGCTATGAAGATGGTGGGTCTAGACTTCGACACTTTGAAGGATACAAGCCCCTTCGGACTATCTGGCGGCCAGCGGCGGAGGATAGCCATCGCCGGTGTGCTTGCCATGGGGCCTAAATACCTTATTCTGGATGAGCCCACAGCGGGCCTTGATCCAAGGGGTAGAAGGGATATACTAAATTCTATCCGCGATATGAACAAAAAACAGGGGATTACCATAGTACTGGTATCCCATAATATGGACGAAGTTGCATGGCTGGCTGACAGGATAGTGGTCATGGACCGGGGCAGAATCAGCAGAAACGGAACCCCACAGCAAGTGTTTGACGACGGCAGGTACCTTATGGATTTAGGGCTTGCTCTACCCGCCATGTCTTCGCTGATGTTTAAGCTAAGGGAGCGGGGATGGGATGTAAAGGGAAACGTTTTTACCGTGGAGGACGCCGAAAAGGAAATTCTAAAAAACCTAAGGTGTGGGAACAATGCTTAAGGATATAACAATTGGCCAGTACTTTCCCGGAGATTCTATGGTCCACAGGCTGGACCCAAGGATTAAAATAGTTCTTACCTTTGTACTTATAATTAGTCTTTTTATTGCTTCCAACTTTAAGGGATATGGAATTTGTGCCCTTTTTGTTCTGGTCCAGCTGGTACTGTCACGGGTGCCCGTTAAGCACGTATTTAAGGGGCTACGCCCCCTGCTTATAATACTGCTCCTCACCATATTCATAAATATGCTGATGGTGGAAGGAAAAGTGATATACAGCCTGGGTCCCTTTGGTATTACCCGGGAGGGACTTATGCAGGCGGGACGCATGGCAACCCGGCTGATACTTCTGGTTATGGGTGCATCTCTGCTTACCCTTACAACATCGCCAATAGCCCTCACCGACGGGATAGAAAAGCTTTTAAACCCGTTCAGAAGGCTGGGGCTGCCCGCCCATGAGCTGGCAATGATGATGACCATAGCCCTGAGGTTTATTCCAACCCTACTGGACGAAACGGATAGAATAATGAAGGCCCAGATGGCAAGGGGCGCGGACTTTGAAAGCGGAAACCTGTTAAGAAGGGCAAAAAACCTTGTACCTCTTCTGGTACCGCTGTTTATAAGCGCCTTCAGGAGGGCCGATGAGCTGGCGCTGGCGATGGAATCACGATGCTACAGGGGCGGCGAGGGTAGGACCAGGCTTAAAGTGCTGCGTATGGCCGGGATGGATTACTTTGCGCTGACCCTTGGAGGATTGGTGCTTGTTACAACCATAGTGAGCAGAGGTTGGTAGAGGTGGTCTTAATGAGGAATATTCTTATGACCATAGAATACGACGGCACAAATTATCACGGGTGGCAGAGGCAGAAAAACGCTCTGTCCATCCAGCAGCTTATAGAGGAAAGCATTGAGAAGGTTACCGGTATCAGGGCAAGGCTTATAGGTTCAGGCAGGACGGATACCGGAGTCCATGCCCTGGGACAGAGGGCCAATTTCAAGACGGAAACAAACATACCGGTGGGCAGGATACCCCTGGCGCTAAACAGTAGTCTTCCGCCGGATATAAGGATTATTAACGCAGTCGAGGTACACCCGGACTTTCATGCAAGATATGACGTTGTCGGGAAAAAATACAGGTACAGAATATTTAACAGAAGCATCCCTTCGGCGGTTTTCAGAAATTACAGTTGTTTTATCCCGGTAAAACTGGACATTGAAAGTATGGAAGAGGCAGCCGGATATATAATAGGCAGGAGGGACTTTTCTTCTTTCTGCAGTAGCGGCAGCATGGTAAGGTCAAGGACAAGAAATGTGCAGATGCTGGAATTTGAAACTAAAGGCTGTATTATTGATATGTCAATAATGGCGGACGGGTTTTTGTACAACATGGTCAGGATAATTGCCGGCACCCTTGTGGAGGTTGGAAAGGGCAATCTGTCTCCGGAGGAAATAAAGACCATTTTGGATAAAAGGGACAGAAGGTGTGCCGGGCCAACGATGCCTCCCCAGGGCCTATTTCTGGAGGAGGTATACTACCGGGGAATTCTTGACACACCCGGTACCATGTAATATACTATTTATGTTTATGGATATTAGGCCCACCAGCCCCGGGCCATATGTCATACAAAGCTTGGCAAAGTTAACTGAGGAGGGATATTAGGATGAAAACATATATGCCTAAACCGGACAGTATAGAGAGAAAGTGGTATGTTGTGGACGCCAAGGGCAAAACCCTAGGCCGGCTTGCCAGCCAGGTTGCCAGTATTTTAAAGGGAAAACACAAACCAATATATTCTCCTCATATGGATACAGGCGATTTTGTTATAGTGGTGAACGCTTCCGAGGTGCACCTGACCGGCAAGAAGAAGGAGCAAAAAGTATATCGCCGTCATTCGGGTTATCCCGGCGGCCTTAAGGAAGTATCCTATGAGAGAATGATTAAGGAAAAACCCCACAAGGTTGTCTATGACGCTGTTTGGGGCATGATACCCCACAACAGGCTGGGCAGAAAAATGATTAAAAAGCTTAAGGTGTACGGGGGCCCCGAGCATAAGCATCAGGCCCAAAAGCCCGAAAAGCTGGAGTTTGATTATTAATCGGTGAGGAAGGGAGGAAGGACAGTGGAAAAGGTTCAGTATTACGGAACGGGCAGAAGGAAAAAATCCATAGCCCGGGTCAGGCTTATACCCGGCGAAGGCAGGATAAATATAAACGGCAGGGATATTGATGAATATTTTGGTCTTGAGACCCTGAAGGTTATAGCCCGGCAGCCGTTGGAGCTTACCGGAACGACCGGAAAATTTGACGTGGTGGCCCTGGTACACGGTGGCGGGTTCACCGGCCAGGCGGGGGCCTTAAGGCACGGCATATCAAGGGCCCTTGAGCAGGCGGACCCCGAGTACCGGCCGGTGCTTAAGAGAGCGGGCTTTATGACAAGGGACCCAAGGATGAAGGAAAGGAAGAAGTACGGCTTAAAGAAGGCCAGAAAGGCTTCTCAGTTTTCCAAGCGATAAAATGTTGTTTCTTTACACTCGAGTTTGTTCAAACTTACAAAGTTTGCTTATCGCAATCGCCAACCGTCAGGGGGGAGAATTCCCTTTGGCGGTTTATTTTATAGTATCTGGAATTGGAACAACCGGATACCTGAAGGTGTCTAAAGCAGTATAAATAAAACGGAGGGATTATAATGGTTGTAACCACAACACCCGGTATAGAAGGCAAAAAAATATACCAGTACAAGGGAATAGTCTTTGGCGAAGTAGTCTCTGGAGTGGATTTTATTAAGGACTTTGCAGCAGGCCTCACCAACTTTTTTGGTGGACGCTCCGGCTCCTATGAAGGGGAACTAATTGAAGCAAGGGAAGCGGCATTAAGGGAAATGGAAAAAAGGGCAGCAGCCCTTGGGGCCAATGCGGTGGTCGGGGTGGACATTGATTATGAGGTGCTTGGCCAAAACGGCAATATGCTTATGGTGACCGCCTCCGGCACGGCGGTGGTTGTTGAGTAAGTATTATTGCAGCGAAAAGAAGAATTATTGCCGACAAAAAACGGCACTTTTTTTCTGGACATTGCCGGCGGCCGGTGATATAATTTAGGAAAATGAATACAAGCCTTCCTTTAAGGTGGTCCGGAGAGGCCGGCAAGGAAAAGAGTTGAGAGTGCTTCTAAAACTGGCACTTTTGTGTAAAGACGCTTCCTGTCGGTGACGGGAAGCTTTTTTAGTACAAAATTTAAGGAGTGTGGATTATGACTGGTAACGGCAAAAACAAAAAGGCGGACAACGGTATCATATCTGAAGGGGTTGCTCTTAGCACCGGTAAGAAAATGGTTTTGGGTTTGCAGCACACCTTCACAATGTTTGGAGCTACTGTTCTTGTTCCCATTATTACCGGGATGGATATATCAGTAGCTCTTTTTATGGCTGGCATAGGCACTTTACTCTTTCATCTTGTTACAAAGAAGAAAGCTCCGATATTCTTGGGGTCTTCCTTTGCATTTATACCACCTATACTGGCAGCCGCCGCGGCGGTGGCAGCCAGAAACGGGGTTGCCTACCAGGCGGGGGACGCGTACGCCGAGGGGCTTGCCTACGCCCAGGGGGGAATAGTAATAGCCGGTCTGGTGTATGTGGTAATGTCGGGGCTTGTCTATGTGTTCGGATACGAAAAAATTGCAAGCTTCTTTCCGCCCATCGTTACCGGTCCGATTATTATGACCATAGGGCTGTTGCTGGCACCTACAGCCATAGACATGGCCAGCGGCAACTGGTTTCTAGCCTTTGTTGCATTAATTACGGTGGCACTGGTAAGCATCTTCGGAAAGGGTTTTGTTAAGGTGCTCCCGGTATTGATAGGCCTTTTTGTTGGATACATTGTAGCTATGGTAACCGGACATGTGGACTATACACCCTTTGCGGAGGCGGGTTGGTTCGGTATACCGCCCTTCCAGGTAGCCAGGTTTGATATGGAAATGATAATGATTGTGGCTCCCGTTGCTATAGTAACCATTGTTGAACATATAGGAGACATTCTGGCCGTTGGCGCCACGGTGGAAAAGGACCTGGTGAAGGACCCGGGCCTTACAAGGACTCTTATAGGCGACGGCCTGGCAACCTGTATATCCGCAATGTTCGGTGGCCCGGCCAACACCACCTATTCTGAGAACACCGGCGTGCTTGCCCTTACCAAGGTATACAATCCGGTAGTTATGAGAACAGCAGCGTGTTTTGCAATAATACTTGCAGTAATACCCAAACTGGGGGCTTTTGTTAGTACAATACCAACCGCCGTTGTGGGCGGAATATCCATAATATTGTTCGGTATGATAGCAGCAGTAGGTGTAAGGACGGTGGTGGAAAACCAGGTGGACTTCAAAAAGTCACGGAATCTTATCATAGCTGCGGTAATACTGGTTCTCGGCCTTGGAGGGGCAACCCTTTCATTTAAATGGATTACCGTGTCGGGAATGGCCCTTGGCGCAATCGCGGGTATAATTCTAAACAAAATCCTCCCCGACATCGAATAGGGAGGAACAAAAAGGGACAAGAAAGGGACAAGGGACGGTTCTTTGTCCCTTTTCTATTTTCACAGTTTTCTGTGATTATATTTTTTTTTGTACATATATTTTTTATATACCCGATAAAGTAGGGGGAATATAAATATGCACGTAATTGTAATCAGGAGGAGAAACCTCTTTATTGTAACCGCCCTTTTGACCATGGTACTATTTACATTTTTCTTTTTTAATGATATCTTGAATTCCAGCAGGGCTGTCTTTTTCCCAATGACAAACAGAGCAGTGTTCATAGACGCCGGTCATGGGGGCAGGGACCCCGGCGCCGTTGGAAGACAGGGCGCAAACGAGGACAGGATAAACCTCGAAATAGCTTTAAGGCTCAAAAGGTTGGTGGAGGAGGGGGGAGGGATTGCCATTCTGACCAGGGATGGCGATTACGGTCTGTACTCTCCCGATGCGCCCAACAAAAAACGGGACGACTTGCAAAAACGGAAAGCCATAGCAGACCAAAGCGACAGCTGCGTCAATGTAATAATCCATCTAAATAGCTTTTCCCAATCCCGGTATTATGGGGCACAGGTCTTCTATCACAGAGGTTCGGAGGAAGGCAGACGACTTGCGGTGATAATGCAGGAGGAGCTGCGAAGGGTCCTCGACAGGGACAACTACCGTCAGCCCAAGGCGGATGACGATATCTATCTTCTTAAGGATAACAAAGTGCCTACGGTGTTGGTGGAATGCGGCTTTTTGTCCAACCCGGAGGAAGAGCGGCTTTTAAACGATGAGAGATATCAGGAAAAGGTTGCCTTTGCAATATATTCGGGCATTCTCAGATATTTGACCGAATGAATCGCCCTTATCGTATGTTATGTATATACAACGTACTAATAGTATTACATTCCATTATCTGTTATTCCGAATAAGCGGAGTCCGAAGGGCCCGATTCTGACGCTTTAAAGGGCGAAGCCCGAAGAACCTTTCGGAGGCAGGCATAAGGTCCTTCGCTTCGCTCAGGATGACAGCTACTACGCAAGGTCCTTCGCTTTGCTCAGGATGACACACTAGGAAATGTAGAATTAAATGTGTTTTATGTAACTATGGGTAAATGGATGAAAAATGGAGGGAAAGAAATCATGGGGAAAATAGGTACAAGCTATCTGGTGCCACATCCTCCTATAATAGTTGCGGAGGTGGGGCAGGGGGAGGAAAGAAAGGCCCAAAAAACAATTGATGCGATGAAGGAAGTATCGCTGGACATCGCTGCTAAGAAACCGGAGATTTTAGTTGTCATTACGCCCCACGGTCCATTGTTTAGGGACGCCATGGCGGTGGGAGTCCAGCGGGAGTTTAGCGGAGACTTCGGCGGCTTCGGCCAGCCCGGTGTGTCTCTATCCTTTACAGGGCACACCCAAATGGCCTTCGATATAATGGAAGAAGCTGCCCGGGACGGTATATCCGTTATGGCCGTTGACGAAGAAACCCGCAAGAGGTACGGCATATCCTCCGGTCTTGACCATGGGGCCCTAGTACCCCTGTACTTTATCAGCAAAAAACACCAGGGTTTTGGCCTGGTGCACATAACCTACGGGTTGCTTCCGCCAGAAAGGCTTTACCGGTTCGGTAAGTGCATCCAAAGGGCGGCGGAGAAGCAAAACGGTCAAACCGCCGTTTTATGTAGCGGAGACCTGTCCCACAGGCTCAAAAGGGGAGCCCCCGCAGGTTACAGCAAAAAGGGCATCGAATACGACCGAAAACTTGTGGCCCTCCTTAAGGACATGAGGGTGGAGGGTATAATGAAAATGGATCCTGGCCTGATAGAACAAGCCGGCGAGTGCGCTTACCGGTCTGTGGTGACTACCCTGGGAGTTCTGGACGGCTACAGCGTGGATGCTCGGGTACTGTCCTACGAGGGTCCCTACGGCGTAGGATATTGCGTCGCCGCCTTTACCCCCTCGGGGAGGGAGCATAAAGGGGAAGGTGAAAAACCGCAAGATTCAGCTAATAAAAGTCCTGCCGAAGGCCAAAGGGGAGATCCCTTCGTCGGACTGGCCCGCCTGGCGCTGGAAAGCTATATAAAGAAGGGTGAGGTAATAACCCCCGACGAGGGGCTTCCAGAGGAGATGCTGTTCCAAAGGGCCGGGACCTTCGTGTCCCTCAAGATGGACGGGCAGCTTAGGGGCTGCATAGGTACAATTGCGTCCACCACTGAAAACATTGCCCGGGAAATAATAAGCAACGCAATAAGCGCCGGGGTGAGGGACCCCCGGTTCTATCCGGTAACGCCGGAGGAACTGGAACACCTTGAATATTCGGTGGATGTACTGGGGCAGCCGGAGGTCATTCAGTCCATGGACGAGTTGGACGTCAAAAGATACGGCGTAATAGTCCGCTCGGGGGGAAGGTCTGGTCTTTTGCTGCCCGATATAGAGGGGATTGATACACCGCAGCAGCAGGTGACCGTCGCTCTAAGGAAGGCGGGTATCAGTCCAGGGGAGCCCTATGTTATGGAGCGGTTTGAAGTAATAAGGCACAAGTGAGGATGTGAGAGCATGGGAATCAAAGAAGCTATGTACTACACAAGGGATGGAGATACTGTCCGGTGTTTTCTGTGTCCCCACGCATGCGTACTTAAACCGGAACAAACAGGCAGATGCAGCGTCAGAAGAAATAAAGGCGGTGTTTTGTATTCGCTAAACTACGGAGAGATAACCGCCTGTAACGTCGACCCGATAGAAAAAAAGCCCCTATATCATTTCTATCCCGGAAGGCCGATACTGTCGGTGGGTAGTTTCGGGTGCAATCTAAAATGTGGTTTCTGTCAGAACCATGCTATTGCCCACGGCACTCCCGGGACGGTTTTTGTGTCTCCCGGGGACCTTGTGAGCCGGGCGATGTCGGTGAGGGACAATATTGGAATAGCCTATACCTATAACGAGCCTTCAATATGGTATGAATACGTGCTGGACACCGCGCGCCTTGCAAGGGAAAGGGTTCTTAAAAACGTGCTGGTGACAAACGGTTATATTGGAATAAAAGCTTTGGAACAGCTGCTGCCCTTTATAGACGCCCTCAATATTGATATAAAGGCCTTCAGCGATGATTACTACGGCAGCATATGTTCGGGCAGGCTGTCCCCTGTTCTTGATACGGTGAAAGCGGCGGCGGGATGCTGTCATGTGGAGGTTACAACCCTTGTGGTGGACGAACTTAACAGCGACACCGGGCAGTTGGAAAGCCTGGCTGAATGGATAGCCGGCGTTGACAAACATATTCCCATTCACCTTTCCAGGTACTATCCGGCGTATCAAATGGACAGGCCACCAACCCGGCTGGATACCATGGCTGCCGCCAAAGAGGCTGTTAAAAAGCATTTGGAATACGTCTATATAGGCAATGTAGCCGGTGTAGACAACAATACCTACTGCCCCGCCTGTGATGCAAAACTGGTGGAAAGGAGGGGGCATGCCGCCAGGCTTTTATTTGACGGCAAAAAGTGCGGCGACTGCGGAAAACCTATTAGTATGGTCGTTTAAAGGAGAAGTGCCGCAATAAACGGACAGTGTAAACAAGTATATGGTGTTAAACTCCCCCCTTGCTCCATATAATTATATAGAGTAAGGGGGGGAGTTTTTATTATATGGCAAAAAAAATACTGGGTCTTGTACTGACTTTTATTGTTTTGGCGGCCATTTTTCTATACTACGGCACCAGCCGGACGGATAAGGAGCAGTTGAGGGAATTACAGGACTATCAGGTCTGGGAAAAAAGGTACATGCTGGATAATCCCGAATACGAAAACCTGCAGATTTTTATAGATATAGACGAGAAAACCCTTTACCTACTGGACGGAAGCGCACTGATAAAGAAATACCCGGTGGCTACAGGGGCGCGTTCTACCCCGACGCCCATCGGCCGATGGAAGGTAATAAGCAAGGCGAGGTGGGGGGGCGGCTTTGGAAGCCGGTGGATAGGCATAGACGTGCCCTGGGGCATTTATGGGATACACGGCACCAACAAACCCTCCAGCATCGGATACAATGCGTCCCACGGCTGCGTCAGAATGTATAATAAAGACGTGGAGGACCTTTTCACCTATGTAAAATACGGAACGCCGGTGTACATATATGGGGGACTTTACGGCCCCTTTGGCAACGGTGCCAGGAACCTAAAACCCGGGGACAAGGGAATTGACGTGGTGGAGGTGCAAAGGCGGTTGAGGCTTTTGGGGTACTACAACGGTTCCATAGACGGGGTATACGGGCCGGGCATGGAGAGGTCCCTGTACCAATTCCAGGCCGACAACGGCTTGCCAAGGAGCAGGGTCATATACTACGAGACGTACAGGGCCATGGGTATTATTATGATGGATTAAACGAAAAAGCCGAAGGGAAATTATGCCCTTCGGCTTTTCCGTGGCTTCAACCGGTTCAAAACCCGTCGGAGCCCATCGGGTCCATGGTGTATATATGCCCCATAAGGGAGTCTGTTTTTTTACCGTCTACCAGGAACTGAACCGCGTCTATGTTGTCCAGCTCTGTGAGGGTCATTATCACCGAGCCGATAAGAAAGAACTCCTCCATAGACCCGCCGTTCATGCCCGAGCTTGCAAAGTTTACATAGGCTATATCATCCACCACTTCGACGTCTATAAGCTTTATCCTGGACGGTATGACCACGCCCATGTTTTTATCCCTGGGCCCTTCAATAAGTTCCTCCACAGCGGCCTGTGCCAGGGGTTTGTTTGTGAGGGGCACCTCTCTCTTTTCGGTTAGCATCTTTTCAAGGTTTTCGTCTCCGGTCTGGACATATTCATTGTTGGCAAAATAAAGGGTTATTTCCACCGTTTCTCCTTCCGGCTCGGGGGGGACTATTGTATCCCCCGGCTGGGGGTCTCCTTGTCCGTTGCCGCCGGAGAACATGCCGCATCCCGCCGTTAAAATGGCTGCAATAAGTATCAGTATAAGCACGGTATTTCTTTTCATGTTGTGCACCTCCTTGTAATTTGGACTTGATTTCTTAAGTATATGATAGCGCCCATTTGTAAAGATAATGTTAAGCGGTCTTAAAGAAACTCTAAACTACAGGGGGATGGTAACAATCATGGTGGTACCTTTCCCCGGCTGGCTGTCCACCGAAATGTCCCATCCGTGGAGGGATGTTATTCTTTTTACTATCGCCAGGCCCATACCGTAGCCCTCTATCTCTTTGCTACGGGACGGTTCGCTCCTGAAAAGCCCCTCGAATATACGGGGCAGGTCCTGGGCGGCGATGCCTATCCCGTTGTCGGAAACTTCCAGACGGTATTTGCTATTGGTAAGGTAATCCTTAAGCTCTATTCTGTTTTCAGCCTTGGTTTTGTCCCTATATTTTATCGAATTGTCAAGGAGGTTTACCAGCATCTCCCTGACCAGATTCTTATCGCACAGGACTTTGATATCCATCCGGACCTCATTTGTGACCTTTACGTCATGGGATGCGGCCAGCGGTGTCATAACCCGGACGGTGTTTTTTATAATATCCGAGATTTTGAAGTATTCCCGGTTAAGGGTTTCCTCCTCCAGCCGGGTAAGGGTAAGAAGCCGAGAAATAAGCGTGGAGAGCCTGTCCACTTCGTTCACAACGTCCCCAAGAAACTCCCGTTGCTGCTTAGGCGGAGTGTGTCCCATCATCAGGGCCTCCGTCAGAGCCTTTATTGAGGCCAGCGGAGTTTTCAATTCGTGGGAGACGTCCCCTATAAACCTGCGCCGGTTTGTTTCAATGCGGTGCAGTTCAGCGCTCATGGTGTTTATAGTATCCGCCAGCTGGCCTATTTCGTCGGTTCTTTTTATATTTACCTCCTCCCCCAGGTTGCCCCGGGACAGCCGATCGGAGAAAGCTATTAGCTTGTTTAGAGGGCTTGACAGGCGGTAGGCCGCTACAAGGCTGAAAAATATGCCTGATAGTCCCGCAATGAGGGAAATTAATACCACCCTCCAGCGTAGCGCGTAATAAGCCTGGTACAGGTCCTCCAGCCCGGCCGAAATAAGTATTGCGCCGTTTATTTGAAGGCTATCTCTATCGCCGGAGGTAACGGGGACCGCCAGCTGTAAATTCCTGGTCCCATTGCCGTAAACAGCCCATGAATTGCTACCGGACAGGGCTTCCCTTACCTGGGGATTTGTAAGGGTTTCCCCGGTATAGCGGTTTGCCCCGTCCGAAACAACCACCGACCGGCTATCTATAAAAAGGAACCGGGCGCCGGTGGTTTCGGTGTACTGTTCGAGAGTCCGGGTTATATAAAATGTATCCGATAGGTTTGTGGACGCTATGTTGGCAGCGATGTTTCCATAGGTAAAATAGGCTATGGTCCTCTCCTGCAGCCTTGATCGGAAGTAGTCGCTAAGAATAAGGAAGTCCACCGCCAGGATGGTCATAAAAATAATAAGAGAATAAACCAGTATAAGCCTTGTTCTTAAACTCTTAAACACTGCCTTCGTTTCCCCTTTTGAAGTAATAACCGCTTCCCCATTTGGTAATAATGTAAACCGGGTTGGAGGGGTCGACCTCTATCTTTTCTCTAATATTTCTTATATGGACGTCTATGGTACGGGTGTCAAAGCCCTCCTCCTCCCATATCATCTCAAAAAGCTTTTTCCGGCTGAAAATCCTACCCGGGTTGCTCATTAGCACCTCCAGCAGCTGAAACTCCTTTACGGTAAGAGGGACTTCCCTGTCCCCCACCCTTACTCTCTGCAGGTCTGGGTTAAGTTCCAGCCGACCTTCCACAATATTTGCTGAAGGAGTTTTTCGTTTTTGTACGCGCCGGTGCACCGCCCTTATACGGGCGATGAGCTCCATAGTGTTAAAGGGTTTGGTCATGTAATCATCCGCTCCGGTTTCCAGTCCGGCTATTTTGTCCAGGTGGTCGCTGCGGGCGGTGAGCATTATTATGGGAACCTCCGATCGCTCCCTGAACATCCTGCACAGCGACATTCCATCTATCTGCGGCAGCATAAGGTCAAGCACTATAAAGTCGTACTGGTTTTCGCCAAACTTGGAAAGGGCCTCGCTGCCGCTGTAAGCCGTATCAACGTTAAAGCCATGGAACTCCAGGCTGCTCTTTAGTCCCTTTACCAGGGCCTTTTCATCGTCTATAAGCAGTATTCTCACGTTAACAGCCTCCTTTTCCGGGAAGCAGGAGGACGGTTCCTTTGCTCCCTGTCCGATGGTCCCTGTCATTACATATATTGTAGCACAGTTTTTGACCGGCAATTAATACTAGGGTACCTATATAACGCACTAATAATATTACATTCCTTTATCTGTCATTCTGAGGGCAAAGCCCGAAGAATCCGGCTTTGCCGCTTAAGAACGTAGTGAAGAATCCGACTTTGTCGCTTAAGAGGGCGAAGTCCGAAGAATCTTCCCGGAGACAGGCATAAGATCCTTCGCTATCGCTCAGGATGACAAGCGCTTCGCAAGATCCTTCGCTTCGCTCAGGATGACAACTGTGTAAAGTCTTTATCACGTTATATATATTCCCGAACCAAATAAAAAACTCCGCATAAACAGCGGTCGGTAAAATAAATATCCAAAGACAGTTCAGTATATTTTTTCCGAACAACAAAAATATAACCGGTTATCTTTGCGGAGTAAAGCTAAAAATATGCTGTACCGAAGCAACGACCGCTGCTCCGACTGATTAAAAAAATATATTTGTTGTATAATTAAAAGAAGGAGAAAAGTATACAATTATAGAAAGTATACTATGCAAAGTTTTTCAAAAAGTCTGGGGTGGGCAAAATGGCTATGCAGTTGAAGGATATAATAATGAGCATCACGCTATGGGACGTAATAGACATGGCGGTTATTGCCTACGTCTTTTATAAATTATTTATGCTCATCCGGGAAACTCGGGCGGAGCAGTTAATAAAGGGCATTTTCGTTCTTGTATTTGCCACATGGGCCAGCGGCCCCAGCGGCTTTTTTCCGCTGTATACCGTAAACTGGCTGCTGCGTAACACTATGACGGTGGGGGTTATCGCTCTGCTTATAGTTTTTCAGCCGGAACTGCGCAGGGCGCTAGAGTTTCTGGGCCGGGGCGGTATAATTTTCGGCAAACCCTTAATCGAAGCCCTTGACAAGGAGACCAAAACGCTTATAGACGAAATAACCGCAGCGGTGCAGGTCCTTGCCAAAAAAAAGACCGGTGCCCTTATAGTGCTTGAAAGGGAAACGGGGATTGGCGAATTCGTGGAAACGGGTATAAATTTGGACGCTGACGTGTCCTCCCAGCTACTGCAGACCATATTCGCAACCAATACACCTCTGCACGACGGGGCGGTCATTATTAGGGACAAGAGGATAGCCTCGGCGGGATGTCTGCTTCCGCTTACCGAGAACCAAAGCCTCAGTAAAGAACTGGGTACTCGGCATAGGGCCGGGCTTGGCATTTCTGAGCATTCCGACGCAATAGCAATAATTGTATCTGAAGAAACGGGCGTAATATCTACCGCCAAGGGAGGCCGGCTGTCCAGATACCTCGATGGGAAAATGCTAAAAGAGATGCTGATAAGTCAGTACAAACCACAGGAGCACAAATACCGCGGCTTCCTGAAATGGAGGGTCAAGGATGTCCAGGATGATAAATAAAAAGATGAACACCAGGATAATATCCGTACTGTTTGCGGTTGCCCTCTGGTTGTATGTAGCCAGCGATCAAAACCCAGTGGAGTACAAGCCCATAAAAGACGTTCCGGTGCAGCTTATTAATACCGAAACCATTGTTACATCAGGGCTTGTTATTAAGGACCCCCAGCAGTATAAAATAGATGTAAATCTCCAGGGAAAACGTAGCGTCTTGGCCGAAATAAAAGCCAGTGACATAATTGCCGAAGCCGATCTTCGGGGGCATACCCAAAGGGGGGTAAACAACGTACCGATAGAGGTGAGGGGTCTGCCCGGCAATGTGGAATTGGTGGATTTCACTCCTAAAAGCATAAAGGTGAATATGGAGCAGATATCCAGCGTTCAGGTACCGGTAACCGTGTCCACCGAGGGGAGGCCTATGGAGGGATATACTGCTCTTCCGCCGGTCATAACCCCTGGAGAGGTGCTGGTAAGCGGGCCCGAGAGTTTGCTTAATAACATAAGGGTGGCAACGGCGGTGATGAAACTGGCCGGGGCTACCGGAGACCTACAGGAAGTGCTGGCGGTTAAAGCGGTGGATGCCGAAAACAACGATGTTGCTGGGGTCACGCTTAATCCCAATATAGTGGAAGTAACCGTTCCGGTAAGAAAAACAAAGCTAATCAATATAGAACCGTCGGTAGAGGGGCAGCCCTCCGTGGAGTGGGAGATTACTGATATCCAGCTTAACAGGGATACCATAGTTGTATACGGAGAGGAATCGGTGCTGCAAACAATAAATTCAATTAAGACCGAGCCGGTTTCGTTGGCAGGCATAAACCGAAATACTAATTTTAATGTTGGACTGATAATGCCAGCGGGGGTTGCGCCGGTTGAGAATATTAGCACGGTGACTGTTTACGTCAGAGGGGAAGGGATAATTAACAGAGAAATTCCGGTGGGGAGGGTAAATTTCAGCGGTCTGGGACAGGATTTAAGGCTCTCCGATGAGACACCGGTACCCACAGTGCGGGTTACCGTCCGTGGCAGACAGAGCACAATAGACCAACTGACCGCAGGCGACATTTCAGTGACCACATCGCTGGAGGGCCTTGCTGCCGGTAAGCATACCGTTACGCTTAAGGTGGACCTGCCGGAGGATATAGAGCTTGTAAGCATTGCACCCTTGCGGATTGAAATAGAACTCATTGTCCCGGACGAGGTTGAGGAGTAGGTGGACTGGGGGGGGAAGCATGCCAAACAGGGAACTGGAGGTAATACTAAACTCTACCCGCGATGCTATTGTTGCAGTGAACAGGGATGGGATAATAACCATTTTTAACAAAGCCGCTGAAAGACTAATGGGGGTGAGATTTGAAGATGCGCTAGGCAAGCCGATTTTGGACGTGGTGGATAACTCCCGGCTGTCCTATGTGCTGGAGACCGGCAAGGCGGAACTGAACAGGGAACAGCCCTTTTGCAACACAAGAATACTAACCAACTGTATGCCGGTAAGGGACGGGGCGGGAGACGTTATAGGTGCCGTGGAGGTGTCCAGCGATATTGGCGAGATAAAACAGCTGGCAGAGCAGATTACAAACCTCAAGGAGATACAAAGCATGCTTGAGGCTATTTTCCATTCCACCCAGGACGCCATATCGGTGGTGGACCAACACGGAATGGGGGTAATGGTAAATCCTGCCTATACGAGGCTTACTGGGTTATCCGAAAAGGACGTGATAGGAAAGCCGGCCACGGTGGACATCGCCGAGGGAGAGAGCATCCATTTCAAGGTGCTGGAAACCAGAAAGCCTATAAAAAGCGCTCGGCTTAAAGTGGGTCCCTCCAGGAAAGAGGTTATAGTGGATGCCGCCCCCATAGTGGTTGACGGGGAACTGCGGGGAAGCGTCGGAGTGATTCATGACATATCCGGGATAAAAAAACTCACCGAAGAACTCAATCAGGCCAAGCAGATAATAAGAAAACTTGAGGCAAAGTATACCTTTGACGATATTGTAAGTGTAAACCATAAAATGCAGCAGGTTATCGAAAAGGCCAAAAAAGCTGCCCAGACCCCGGCCACAGTGCTATTGCAGGGGGCGAGCGGAACCGGCAAGGAATTGTTTGCCCATGCGATACACAATGCCAGCGGGAGGAGGTTTGGCCAGTTTGTTCGGGTCAACTGCGCCGCGCTGTCAGAGTCCCTTCTGGAATCCGAATTGTTCGGCTACGAGGAGGGAGCATTCACCGGTGCAAAAAAGGGCGGTAAGAAGGGGCTTTTTGAGGTAGCCAGCGGCGGCACCATATTCCTTGACGAGATAGGCGAAATTAATTCCGGGATTCAGGCAAAGCTGTTGCGGGTGCTCCATGAAAAGGAAATAATAAGGGTGGGAGGAACTAACGCAATCCCAGTGGACGTGCGGATAATTTCAGCCACCAACATAGACCTGGAAGAGGCCATGCAGCAGGGAAGGTTTAGGGAGGACCTGTATTATCGTCTCAACGTTATCCCGCTAAGAATCCCCCCCTTAAGGGACAGAAAAGAAGACATATATCATCTGGCCATGCATATAGTAAGACGGTTTAACCAGGACTACGGTAGAAGCATACAGGATATATCCGCCGGTGTGCAGAAAAGGCTCTTGGAATATGAATGGCCGGGCAATATAAGGGAACTTGAGAACTTCATAGGCCGTGCCATAATCAATATGAAGTTTAACGATACGGTAATCCTTGAGGAGCATCTTCCACGGATTAATGAAAAGGCAGTAGGCGCGCCGGATGTGGAGGGGAAAGCGTATACCCCGGACTTTGTGGACGCTTCGGTGCCGCTTAATAAAGTTCTGGACGATACCGAAAAGGAATATATAAAGAAAGTACTGCATCAAGTAGGGTATAACAAGACCGAGGCAGCAAGAAGGATGGGCATATCCATTAGAAACCTATATTACAAGCTGAAAAAATACCGTATTGACATGCAATAACCTGCATAAGGGCCTGCGTTTTTGCAAAATAATGCATGCAATATATTGCAATATTTTAGCACGACGGTGGCGTTATGAAGGACTATGACGCCGTCGCTGCTTTTTTTTGGCTTTTTCTTATGCCGGAAGCTTCACTGCCCAGGGGGTTAAACCTGTCGATAAATGCAAATAACGCCAAATAATATAAAGAAACTGGAATAATTGGCATGATATTTGCGATTATAAATTAGGAAAGAACTAAAAAGGAGGGAAAGGATGAAAAAGGAAGATTATGTTCTGGTCATAAACCCCGGTTCAACTTCCACCAAGGTAGCGATTTTTGAGAATAATCGGAACGTGCTTCAAAAGAATCTTTCCCACTCGGTGGAAGAATTAGACAAGCTGGGAAGGGTAGCTAACCAGTACCAATACAGGCTTGGAATAATTCTTGACTGGCTTAAGGAACAAGGTATACACCTTAAATCCCTGGTTGCAGTGTCCGGGAGGGGAGGCTTGCTGGCACCGATGTCCGGCGGAACCTACGGTGTTACTCAAAGCATGATTGACGACCTAAAAAAAGCGACGAGAGGAGAGCACGCTTCAAACCTGGGAGCTATGCTGGCAAAGGGGATAGCAGATAGGGCAGGAGTGCCCGCCTTTATTACCGACCCGGTTTCGGTGGACGAGTTCGAGGATGTTGCAAGAATTTCAGGCTTGCCGGAACTGCCAAGGAGGACCCTTGGTCATGCACTTAACATAAAAGCGGTCGCTCACAGGGTTGCCAAGGAAGAAGGTAAACCCCTCAATGACTTGAGGCTTATAATGGTTCATCTGGGCGGTGGGATATCAATATCACCGCTTAAGGATGGGAGAATCATTGATATAAACGGTGCAAACGACTACGGACCTTTTTCGCCGGAGCGGGCAGGCGGCATGCCGACGTTAGCTGTTATTAAGATGGCTTATTCGGGTAAATATACCGAGCAGGAACTGAAGAAAAAATTAATAGGCAAAGCGGGTCTTGCCGGTTACTTGGGGACCAACGATGCCAGGGAAGTTGAAAGGATGATAGAACAGGGCGACGAAAGAGCACGGTTTATTCTAAAAGCAATGGCGTACCAGATCGCAAAGGAGATAGGGGCTATGGCGACGGTTTTGAAAGGAAAGGTTGACTATATAGTTTTAACCGGCGGCCTTGCCCATTCAAAAAGGCTGGTTGATGACATTATCGCTATGACAGCCTTTATCGCACCCGTAAAGGTACACCCCGGGGAAGACGAGATGCGCTCCCTTGCCGAAGGGGTTTACAGGGTGATATCGGGAGAACAGCAGGCGAAGGTTTATGAAGAAGAGGTGAAGGAGCTTGATTAGGACCTTTGATGAAATAATTAAGGTGGCAAGGGAAAGAGGCCCCAGCACCATTGCCGTGGCTGTGGCCCAGGACGTAGGGGTGCTGTCCGCCGTCAGCCAGGCCAAGGCAAAGGGAATAGCAGAGGCGATACTTGTCGGAGACGCACAGGAAATACAAAGAATAGCTTTGCAGCAGGATATAAGTATCGACGGATTGGAAATAATAGATGAGCCCGACAAGGCAGGGGCCTGCGGCAAAGCAGTGGAGCTGGTAAGTGCGGGCAGAGCGGATATCGTTATGAAGGGCATAATAGACACATCGGTTATACTAAAGGCTGTACTTTCGGACCAATGCCTCAGGGGCGGCAACATTTTAAGCCATATAGCGGTAACGGAAGTAAAGGGCTACGACAGATTGTTTGTATTCAGCGACCCGGGCATGAACATAGCCCCCGACCTTTCACAGAAGGTGCAGATAATAGAAAACGCAGTGGGACTGGCCAGGGCTTTAGACTATGATAATCCAAAGGTAGCGGTTGTTTGCGCCGTTGAAAAGGTAAACCCGAAAATGCCAGCGACACTGGATGCGGAGGAACTGGTTAAAATGAACCAGCAGGGTCGTATCAGCGGCTGCGTTGTGGGAGGACCCTTTGCGCTGGACAACGCGGTGTCGGTGGAGGCGGCAAGGCATAAGGGAATAGACCATCCCGTTGCGGGTAACGCGGACATATTAATAATGCCGGATATCGAAGCGGGTAATATTCTGTACAAGTCACTGGTATACTTTGCCGGGGCAAAATGTGCCGGCCTGGTGGTGGGGGCAAAGATTCCTATAGTGGTTACCTCAAGGGCCGACAACGAGGAGGACAAATTAAACTCCATCGCTCTCGCGGTTTTGCTGGCAAATAGATAATAGAATACGGGGTGAGAAGATGAAGGATATATTCAGACTGCTTGTAATAAATCCAGGGTCTACTTCGACCAAAATTGCAATATTCGACAATGAAAAGCCTGTTTTTGAGGAAGTTATAAGGCACTCTTCCGAAGAGTTGGCGCCCTATCCTACCATATTCAGCCAGTATCAGTTCAGGAAGGATATAATACTGGAAACCCTGAGTAAAAGGGATATAAATCTTACGAAACTAAGCGCTGTTGTGGGCAGGGGGGGCCTTCTGCATCCCATTCCCAGCGGTACCTATGAGGTAAATGAGAAGATGATTGAGGACCTGAGGATGGGCCTTTTTGGTCAGCATGCGTCGAGTCTGGGGGGGGTACTGGCAAGGGAGATTGCTTCGCAGCTCAACATCCCCTCCTATATAGTGGACCCGGTGGTGGTGGACGAGATGGAGGATATAGCCAGGATATCGGGGCTACCTGAGATAGAAAGAATAACAATATTTCATGCGCTGAACCAGAAGGCTGTTGCCAGGAGAGCCGCCAAGGACCTTGAAAAAGCCTATGAGCATCTCAACCTTATAGTAGCCCATATTGGCGGCGGTATATCGGTAGGGGCCCATAAAAAAGGAAGGGTTGTGGACGTAAACAATGCGCTGAACGGCGACGGACCCTTCTCACCCGAGAGGGCGGGAAGCCTGCCGGTGGAGGGTCTCATTGGGCTTTGTTATTCCGGACGCTATACGCTGGAAGAGATGAAGATGAAGATCGTCGGAAAGGGAGGCCTGGTTGCCCATTTAAAGACCAACGATGCCAGAGAAGTGGAAAGGATGATAGAAGCGGGCGACAATCATGCTGAGCTTGTGTACCGGGCTATGGCATACCAGATTGCCAAGGAGATAGGAAGCTGCGCAGCCGTACTTGAGGGCAAGGTGGACGCAATCCTTCTAACCGGAGGCATCGCTCACAGCAAGATGCTGACCGGTTGGGTAATAGAAAGGGTTGAATTCATCGCCCCGGTTCTTGTTTACCCAGGCGAAGACGAAATGATGGCCCTCGCTGAAGGGGGCTTAAGGGTATTAAGGGGCGAAGAAAGGGCCAAACAATACGAATAAAGGACTGGTAGCCCATGCAGCAGGATAAAAGGATTAGAATTGTAACCGGCCATTACGGGAGTGGTAAGACAGAGTTTTCGGTAAACTATGTGATAAGGCTTGCAGAAGCGGGCAAAAAGGCCGCCATTGCGGACCTTGACATTGTAAACCCCTACTTTCGCTCCCGGGAGGAAAAGGGTCGAATGGAGAGAATCGGGATACGGGTGGTGGCACCGGAGGGCAAATTCATAAACGCCGACGTGCCGGCTCTGCCTGCGGATATTTACACTCTTTTGCAGGACCAAAGCTACCAGGTGGTGCTGGACGTAGGGGGCGACGCGGCAGGGGCCAGAGCCCTAGGACGGTATTATAACTACCTTAAAGATGCCGACTACGATATGTTCATAGTGATAAACGCCAACCGACCCAATACCGGTAGCCCCCGGGCGGTGATTGAATATATTGATGAAATTGAAAGGGCGGCCCGGATTCGCGCTACCGGCCTTGTAAACAACACCCATATGCTGCGCGACACAACGCTCGAGGATGTGCTTAGGGGACAGCGGGTGGCAGAAGAGGTCTCCCGGCAAATAAATGTGCCGGTGAAATATATATGTGCCATTGAAAGGATAGCCGGACAAATTCCGGAGGGTTTAATGGGTGAGGTTTTTCCTGTCAGTATGTATATGCGACCTGATTGGTTGTAATTTAAGCGAAAAAAAGGAGGGTTGTTCATGGCAAAGGTAAGAGGGAAGGTTACATTCAAGGAGCATCTCTGCAAGGGATGTGAGCTCTGCACCACTGTTTGCCCGGTAGACATAGTCAAGATGGCGAAGGACAGGATAAACACTAAAGGGTACCACCCCGCAACCGTCGATGAAATGGAAAAGTGTATAGCCTGCGGGAACTGTGCTACAATCTGCCCGGACACCGTTATTCAGGTTGAGAGGTTAAGGGACAATGATTAGTTTATCTGTGGAAGCAAGCTCAAAAAAGAGGAGGGAAATTCTATGGCAAAGGTTTTAATGAAGGGAAATGAAGCAATCGGCGCCGCTGCAATAAAGGCCGGCTGCAAATTTTTCTTCGGTTATCCGATTACACCTCAAAGCGAACTACCCGAATACATGGCCAGGGAAATGCCGAAGGCGGGAGCGACCTTCCTGCAGGCCGAGAGCGAAGTAGCCGCAATAAACATGGTATACGGCGCTGCAGGGGCAGGGGCAAGGGTAATGACCTCATCCTCCAGCCCCGGTATAAGTCTCAAACAGGAGGGGATATCCTATATAGCAGGGGCGGAACTGCCCTGTGTTATAGTGAATATTATAAGAGGCGGCCCCGGCCTGGGTGGAATACAGCCGGCCCAGTCGGACTATTTCCAGGCCACCAAGGGCGGCGGCCATGGCGATTACAAGATGGTGGTGCTGGCCCCTGCATCGGTGCAGGAACTCACCGACCTGATGATGGAAGGCTTTGACATCGCCGACCAGTACAGGAACCCCGTCATGATTATAGGGGACGGTATGCTGGGACAGATGATGGAACCGGTGGAGCTGCGGGAGCCAAAAAAACGCGACCTCAAGCCCAAGGACTGGGCAACCACCGGTACCGGTGGAAGAGGACACACCAACGTTATCAATTCATTGTTTATAGACCCCGCCGAGTGCGAGAAGCACAACTTGAAGCTGAAGGCAAAATTCGATGAAATGGAAAAGAACGAGAAAAAATATGAGATATTCAACTGTGAAAATCCGGATATTATAGCCGTTGCTTACGGTACCACCGCAAGGATTGTAAAAACCGTTATAGACAAGTGCAAGGAAGAGGGCATAAACGTAGGCCTTATAAGACCCATATCGCTGTGGCCCTTCCCCTATGAAGTGTTTGAAGAGTATGCCGACAAGACCAAGGCATTCCTTTCGGTGGAAATGAGCATGGGTCAGATGGTGGAGGATGTAAAGCTTGGTGTTAACGGTAAGAAACCGGTACATTTCTACGGAAGAACCGGCGGAATGGTGCCGGTACCGGACGATATTATTGCCGAGATAAAGAACATATTAGGGGGTGCTAAATAATGGCCGAAATGGTATTCCAAAGGACGAAAGGTTTGCAGGACAGGCCCTTTCATTACTGTCCGGGCTGCACCCACGGCATAATCCACCGACTGGTTGCCGAGGCCCTTGTGGAACTGGATGTTCTGGACAAGGCGATTGGTGTTGCGCCGGTGGGATGCTCGGTGTTTGCTTACGACTATTTCAACTGCGACATGCAGGAGGCTGCCCACGGCAGGGCACCTGCCGTTGCCACCGGTATAAAGAGAGTACATCCCGACAAAGTGGTATTTTCTTATCAGGGTGACGGTGATTTAGCTTCTATAGGTACCGCCGAAATAGTACACGCAGCCATGAGGGGCGAAAAGATAACCACCATATTCGTAAACAACGCCATATACGGGATGACTGGAGGCCAGATGGCGCCGACCACGCTGGTGGGCCAGAAGGCCACCACTTCGCCCTTTGGCAGGGATAAGGACCATGCCGGCTCACCCATAAGGATAAGCGAAATGCTGGCCACGTTGGACGGACCCGCCTATATAGAAAGGGTTACCGTAACCACGCCGGCCCATGTAAGGAAAGCCAAGAGGGCGATAAAGAAAGCCTTTCAGACGCAGATAGAGGGCAAAGGGTTTACCATGGTAGAGGTCCTGTCCACCTGTCCAACAAACTGGGGACTTACTCCCGTTGAGGCACTCCGGTGGCTGGAAGAAAACATGATACCCTATTATCCGCTGGGGGTTTATAAAGCTCCCGAGGAGGTGAAATAGGATATGATAAACGAGAGAATAATAATGGCCGGGTTTGGCGGCCAGGGCGTAATGTCCATGGGCCAACTGCTTACTTATGCCGGTATGATTGAGGGAAAGAACGTATCCTGGCTACCGTCCTACGGACCGGAGATGAGGGGTGGTACCGCCAATTGTAATGTAATCATATCCGACAGTCCGGTGGCTTCCCCGATAGTAACGGATGCTACCGCGGTAATAGCAATGAACAGGCCGTCCCTTGACAAGTTCGAGCCTTCTATCATAGAGAAAGGGCTGCTCCTAATAAACAGTTCGCTTATAGACAGAAGCGCCGAAAGGGATGACATAATAGCCTACGACATACCCGCCAACGATATAGCCAACGAGCTGGGCAACAGCAGGATAGCCAACATGGTTATGCTGGGGGCGTATCTAGAGGCCACCGGCGCCCTTAAAAAGGAAAGTGTAATAGAGGCCTTAAAGAAGGTCTTTGGCGAGAGAAAAGCGCATCTTATACCGATTAACGAAGATGCCCTGGATAGGGGTGCTCAGCTGGTAAAGGGAAGCAGCTGCGGCTGATAGAGAATAAACCCGTCAGTTTTGCCGGACAAAAAAAGGAGTAGCCCCAAATTGGTGGGCTACTCTTTTTTTAACTCAGCTTGAAAGCCTTGGCTGGATCTACTTTGACGTCCCTCGGGTAATAGGATCCCGTCTGCTGCGAAAAAGCATATCTCTTGGCCAGCTCCCCCGACCGGGCCATATTTTTTATCTGCCCGAGGCATTCTATAAACCGGTCTATATCTTTCCGATTGTTGTAAGCCGCAAGGCTTATCCTTACCATGCCCGGGATACCGCTTAAGTCGCCGGTTCTTTTCTTATGTATAAGCCGGGAAAGCTGGTGCTGGTCAAGGCCTAAGAGACGCAGCATATAGGGCTGGGCGCAAAAACAACCGTTTCTCACCGCGATACCGCCCTCCCAAGCAAGGGCCGCTGCTACCAGGCTGTGGGGTACTCCGTCCAGGTTAAAAGCAATAACCCCCACCCTGTTCTCGGTCCGATTTGGATCGGTTTCGCCGTAAATTTTAAGCCCTTTAATCTCACCCAGCCTTTTTAGTGTATAGGAAGTAAGGCCCTTTTCATATTTCTCGATATTGTCCATACAGCACCTTTCCAGGTACTCTATAGCCGCCGCCAGGGCTACCGCCCCCACCACGTTGGGCGAACCCGCCTCTTCCCTGTCCGGGATTCCGGCCCATTCCACCAATTGGTGGGTTACTATGTTTACCGTTCCGCCACCGGTGTATTCGGGGGCACCCCTTAAGAAAGCCTTTTTTGGCCCTATAAGCACCCCCGTCCCGAAGGGAGCGTACATTTTATGGGCCGAAAACACCAGGTAATCTATATGCTCCGGGTGGCCATCGGGTTTTATGTCCAGCGGCGAATGGGGAATAAGCTGGGCCCCGTCTACCAGTATTGGGACCCCCGCCCGGTGCGCCATGGTGGCAATCCTTGCCACATCGCATTTATAGCCGGTTACGTTGGAGGCACCGGATACGCTGATAAGCTTAAGCCGGCTGCCGTGTAAAGCTATCTTGGCCTCCAGGTCTTTATAATCAAGGGCACCCTTTTCATCGACAGCGGCGTATACCGTGCCCGCCTTCAAGCGCCATGGCAGGTCATTGGAATGGTGCTCCATCATTGTTGTTATTACAACATCCCCCCGAGTAAAACCCAGCCGGTAGGACAGTTTGTTGATCGCTTCGGTGGCATTTTTCACAAATACTATTCCGTTGGTTTTGAGGTCGGCGTTGACTAAACCGCCGACAATTTCATGGGCCCTGTCGTATACATGGGTGGAAACTAACGACTTGAAACCGGCGCCCCTATGCACGCTAGAATACCAGTCCATGAATTCGTTTACCTTGTGCAATACTGGCCTCAGCACCGGTGTACTGGCGGCATTATCGAGGTTCACATAGGTTTTATATCCTCCTCCGGCGAGGGGTACCCTTTTGTTTATGCCCACTATATCCCTGCGGAATCTTGCCTGGTTAAACCCATTTTTCGAATAAAGCATAATTCTTCTCCCCCTGAAAATACGCACTTATACCATTATATGAGACCTGATGGAATATTGTTTCAACAATCGGTGAACAAAAGGCGCGGGGCAAACTCTTTCCGGGAAGTTTCGTGGTCTTTGGGGGTACAAATCGGGCTTAAAACTCATAATATAATTAAATAAGAAATTTTATGCCAGTGTGATATCCGGCCAATTGAAATGCAATAGGCTGTATGATAAGATTTACCCGACAGTAAACAGTTGTAACCTCCCTTCTTTTTAAAGAGGCGGATAGGAAATGCAAAGGTTCTTAATGGTGGGTTTCTTTGCACCGTATGGGGTAAAAGACTTTGGCTGACGCAAAGAAACCTCTTAATAGGCATTAAGTCGGTATATTAGAGGAACAGGGGGAATTCTATGGGTAAACTGTTTGGCACCGACGGTGTCAGGGGTATAGCGAACGAGGAATTAACACCAGACCTTGCCTTCAAGCTGGCCCGGGCAGGATCAGCTGTCTTAGGCAACGGAATGAAAAGGCCGAGGTTTGTACTGGGAACGGATACGCGTCTTTCTTCGGATATGCTGGAAAGCGCAATGGTCGCGGGGCTGTGTTCGGCAGGCAGCGATGCGGTAATGGTGGGCGTTGTTCCCACGCCGGCGATAGCCTACTTGATAAGGCATCTTGGCGCCGATGGTGGTATTGTGATATCTGCTTCCCACAATCCTGCCCAGTACAACGGGATAAAATTCTTCGACCGTCACGGTTACAAGCTGGACGATGACATTGAAGAGGCCATAGAACAAATAGTGTTTGAGGGAGCCGACGGGGCACCATGCACCGGCGCTGACCTGGGCAGAAAAATAAACGAAACAAGGGGAATAAGGTACTACGCGGACTTCCTCAAGGATACGGTATCAGGGGACTTTGGAGGCCTGAAGGTGGCCGTTGACTGTGCCAACGGGGCAGCCTATAAAGTCGCTCCCCTGGTATTGACGGAACTTGGTGCTAAGGTAAGCGTCATAAACGACAGCCCTGACGGTACAAACATAAACTCCCGGTGCGGGTCCACCCATCCTGAGGAACTAGCAGCTTTTGTAAAAGAAAAGGGCTTGGATTTAGGCCTTGCCTTTGATGGTGATGCCGATCGGCTTATTGCGGTGGACGGTAGAGGTGAAATAATAGACGGTGACTATATAATGGCGGTCTGTGCCCGCAGGCTTAAGGACCAGGGCAAACTTGCGGGGGATGCCGTGGTTGCCACCGTTATGTCCAACCTGGGGCTGCACAAGGCCCTGGAGAAAATAGGCTGCAGGGTGGAAGAGACCAAGGTGGGAGACAGGTACGTGCTTCAGAGGATGATGGAAAAAGGGTACAGCCTTGGGGGAGAGCAGTCGGGGCATATAATATTCCTGGAACAAAACACCACTGGCGACGGCCTGCTTACAGCATTGCAGCTGCTGGACAGCATCAGGTATTTCGATAAAAGCCTTGCAGAGCTTTGCAGTACGATGGAGAAATTTCCCCAGGTATTGGTCAATGCAAGGGTGAAGAATTCCAGGAAGGAATGCTACATCCAGGATGAAGTTGTTCGTAGCGAAATAGAAAGGGTACAAAACCAGCTTGAAGGTAACGGCAGGGTGCTAATAAGGCCTTCGGGGACCGAGCCCCTTGTGAGGATTATGCTGGAGGGGCAGGATGCCGGGCAGCTTAAGCTGTACGCTGAGAATCTTGCAAAACTCATTGAAAGCCGTTTGGCCTAGGCAGCCGAGGACAAGCGGGGACAAGGGACGGTTCTTTGTCCCTTTTATCCGTTATGTAAAGGAGGTGATGCATTAGAGAATGTTATTGGAAAAGAGGGAGATGATAACAAACATTGAGGGATACTAAGCGCCAGGGCTCCTTTTTCAACGGGCAATTGTGCGAATTGTGTGCCAAAAACGCGGGCGCTAGAACGCCTACCAATCGCGCATTGTGTGCAACGTGCCGCGAGTATCTTATAAAAGGAGTTGACGAGGTCCGGGGCTTATCGAGGTTTTCGGCGGATGGTCCCGCGGTATACTGCTACCGTAAAGGCCCCACAAATCCACCGGGTGACCGATGGGACAAAGGGGGCCGGGCAGTCAACAATACTTTTTAAAAGGAGAAAATACCACCATGTGTGAAATAGAAAAAAGCGGCTATCCCCATTATATGCTTAAGGAGATATACGAACAGCCGGAGGTAATAAAACGAACACTAAAAGAAAGACTGATACCGGGAAGTGAGGGAATAGTTCTTGATGGTATAGGGCTGACCCAAAGAGAGCTGGACGGCGTGCACAGGATGGTAATAGTCGCCTGCGGCACATCCTATCATGCGGGGCTTGCTGGCAAATACCTTATTGAAAGTTTAGCCGGGATACCGGTAGAAGTGGAGATAGCATCCGAGTTCCGGTACAGGAGCCCGGCGGTGGACAAAAACAGCCTTGTTATAGTAATCAGCCAGTCGGGGGAAACCGCCGACACTCTTGATGCATTGAGGACGGCAAAGGGAAAAGGCGCCCGTGTTCTTGCCATAACAAATGTGGTGGGCAGCACAATACCCAGGGAAGCGGACTATTCCATTTATACCTGCGCAGGCCCCGAAGTTTCGGTGGCTTCCACAAAGGCCTACACGTCGCAGCTAATAGTCATCTACTTAATAGCGTTGCAACTGGCTTATATAAAGGGAGGTATCGGCCGGGAAGTATACCGGCAAATGTTGGAGGCGGTAAACAGGCTTCCGGAGCAGGCGCAAAAGATGCTGGACTGTTCACAGTCAATGAAGGAACTGGCCGGGAAACATAAGGATATAGAAAAGATTGTATACCTGGGTAGGGGCCTTGACTATGCACTGGCCCTTGAGGGGTCGCTTAAGTTCAAGGAGACATGCTATATTCATTCGGCTGCTTATCCGGGGGGCGAGTTCAGGCATGGACCTATTGCCCTGGTGGAGGAAGGACTTTTGGTAGTTTTGCTTGCAACCCAGGACGCTCTTATTGACAAAACCCTTGCCAATTTAAAAGAGGTAAAGGACAGGGGAGCCTACGTGGTGGCCCTGGCCAAGGAGGGCGACGGGGAAGTAGGTAAATTGGCAGACAGGGTAGTATATATACCCGATATTTTCGATGAGTTCACATCGGCGCTGGCGGTAATACCGCTCCAGCTTTTTGCCTATTACTCAGCGGTAGCCCGGGGTCGTAACGTTGACAGGCCTCGGAGCCTTGTAAAAAGCGTTACCGACTAATCACAGGTAATTACAGAGACGGTTGTGTTGTAGGAAAATGCGAAACAAAGATTATTTATAACGGGAGGTATTTTGTGGATAGAAAACTAAAATGTCTACGTTGTGGTAATCCGATGGAATTCGTAGAAAGCGAAAAAATACAATTGGGAGAAAGAGGAATACCTTTTTCTCACGTTATAGCAGGGGCATTAGAGGTTGATATCTATTATTGCAAAGAATGCGGGAAATTGGAATTTTATCATACAAAGGATGCGCTTCTTACAAAGATTCAATGCCCCAGTTGTGGGAAAACCCATGACAAAGACTACCGAAAATGTCCATTCTGTAAATATGATTACAGGGCTAAATAGCATAGGAAGTTATTTTGGGCTGACACCAATCACCCTTGGCATAACAAATCCTTATTACGCAGCTGCAGGAAAATGCGTAATAAGCACTTTTGTCATCCTGAGCGAAGCGAAGGATCTCATGATACACATTATTCTTAAATTGTGAAGGATCCGGGAGAAAATGCTCCAAAAAACGAAACCATTATAGGCTTGACTAACGAAGACATTTTATGGTAATATAATGCAAACCCTATTATGGGAATGATAATAAAAAAGGAGAAACGAGATGGATAATTTAAAAAAGACTTCTTTGTTTCCCAGTTACAAAAAGCATGGAGCTAAGCTGGTGGATTACGCCGGCTGGTCCATGCCGGTGGAGTTTTCCGGTCTGACTCGTGAGCATGAGGCCGTGCGCACCGCTGCCGGTCTATTTGATGTCTCTCATATGGGAGAGATCGAAGTGAAGGGAAAAGAGGCCACAGAGTACCTTCAGTATCTGCTCACCAACAACATCGGGATAATGCATGACAATCAAATAATTTACGCCTTCATGTGCTATGAAAATGGCGGTGTAGTAGACGACCTGCTGGTTTATAAGTATTCCGCAGGTCATTATCTCCTTGTTGTGAATGCGGCGAACATGGAAAAAGATTATCAGTGGATGCTGGATCAAAAGGGAGACTATCAAGTAGAAATTGACAACCTTTCAGATCAGTTTTCCGAGGTGGCCTTGCAGGGACCAAAGGCCGAAGCCATACTTCAGAGGCTCACAGACACCGATCTTTCTAAGGTTCCCTCTTTCTATCTGAAACGGGACGTGAAGATTGCCGGAGCGAATTGCCTGTTGTCGAGGACCGGCTATACCGGGGAGGACGGGTTTGAAATCTATCTCGGTCACGAGGACGCTCCTTTGGTGTGGGAAAAAATCTTGGAAGTAGGCAAGGCGGACGGAGTGGTTCCTGTAGGTTTAGGTGCCAGGGATACCTTGCGCTTTGAAGCTGCTCTCCCGCTATATGGTAACGAAATCTCCCAGGATATATCGCCTCTGGAGGCGGGGCTGGGGTACTTTGTTAAGTTCGACAAAGGGGATTTCATTGGAAGGGAAGCACTTTTTGCGCAAAAGCAGGAGGGTCCCGCAAGAAAGCTGATAGGCTTCGAAATGACCGAAAGAGGGATACCGAGGCATGGCTACCCTGTCCTTTCAGAAGGAAAGGAAATAGGTTTTGTAACTACCGGTTATTATTCCCCCACGCTGGGCAAAAGCATCGGTTTCGCACTGGTACAAAAAGAGTATGCAAATTTGGGAGACACCGTTGAAATTCAGATTCGGAAAAAAACTGCGAAAGCCAAAATTGTTGACAAGAGATTCTATGCGAAAAACTATAAAAAATAAATGGAGGTAAAAAATAATGGTAACGGTAGGAGGCTTGTATTATTCGAAAGACCATGAGTGGGTAAAGGTTGACGGGAAAAAAGCTCTTATAGGAATCACCGACTATGCTCAGAACGCGCTTGGTGAAATCGTTTACGTGGAACTCCCGGATATGGGTACAGAGTACAAGGCCGGGGACGTATTCTGCGTAATTGAATCCGTAAAGGCCGCTGCGGATTCTTTCACTCCGGTTTCTGGAAAGGTCGTGGAAGTCAATGAAGAGTTGGAGGATTCTCCCCAGCTTTTGAACGAAGGTCCTTATGATAACTGGATTGTGGCCATTGAAATGGACGACTCTTCCGAACTGGAAAACCTGATGGACGAGCAAGCTTACAAAATGTTTTGTGAAAAGGAGGAATGACATGCATAGATATATTCCCAACACAGATGCCGACGCCAAGGCCATGCTGGACGTAATTGGGATAAAATCCATGGACCAATTGTTCCAAGGTATTCCCGACGACCTGATTCTAAAGAGGGCCCTTAAGTTAGATTCTGGCATATCTGAGCTGGAAATCGAGCGAAAGATGAAAGAGTTGGGTAAAAAGAACCGGTCTACCGATGACCTGGTTTGTTTCCTTGGAGCCGGTGCCTATGACCATTACATACCCTCCATAATCAAACATCTGGCGAAAAGGTCTGAATTTTACACGGCATACACGCCTTACCAGCCGGAAATAAGCCAGGGCACCCTTCAGGCAATCTTCGAATACCAGACTATGATCTGCAACCTTACAGGGATGGATGTGAGCAATGCCTCTTTATACGACGGAGCTACCGCCTGTGCAGAAGCGGCCATCATGGCGGTGGACAGCACCCGGCGGAATACCGTCTTAGTGTCGGAGACAATGCATCCGGAAACCCGGCAGGTACTAAAAAGCTATATGCATTCCAGGGAAATAAACATCGCGGAGATTCCAATGGCAGACGGGGTCACCGACCCGGAGATGCTGAAGAAACTCATTGATGCAGACAGCGCGGCTGTCATCGTCCAGAGCCCCAACTTCTTCGGCATCGTTGAAGACTTGACAGAGATTGAGAAAATCACCCATGGCAATAGGTCGCTTTTGGTCAGCTCGGTGGATCCTATTTCCCTGGCCATCTTAAAAAAACCGGCCGAATATGGAGTGGATATCGCCGTGGGGGATGCCCAGGTCCTGGGCAACAACCTGAACTACGGAGGACCATACATTGGATTTATGGCTGCCACTTCAAAGCTCATGAGAAAGATGCCTGGCAGGATGGTGGGGCAGTCGCTGGACGTAGACGGCAGGCGAGCCTTTGTACTGACCCTGCAGGCCAGGGAACAGCATATCCGGCGCTACAAGGCTACCTCGAATATCTGTTCCAACCAGAGCTTGAACGCTCTGATTGCCTCCATTTATATGGTTACCATGGGAAAGAAAGGCCTACGGGAAGTGGCACTTCAGATTACGGAAAAAGCTTATTATGCTGCGGGCAGGCTCACAGCAGGAGGCAAATACAAGTTAGCTTTCGACCAGCCGTTCTTCAGGGAATTTGCCCTAATTGGACCGAAGGATGCGGACCTTATAAACAGAGAACTGCTTGCTAATAACATCCTAGGAGGCTACAACCTCAACAAGGAATACGGGATTGAAAACGGTGTTTTGCTGTGCGTCACAGAAAAAAGGACAAAGCAGGAAATTGATCAGCTGACAGATCTAATGGAGGTGATCTGATTGAGAGGCTATAACAAGTTGATCTTTGAACTTTCAAAAGAAGGCAGAAACGCTTTTTCGCTCCCGGAAAACGATGTGGGAAGGACACCTCTTGAGGACATGCTTCCTGCCCATCTCCTTACAAAAGAGGAAGTAGAACTGCCGGAAGTCAGCGAAGTGGATGTGGTTAGGCATTATACTCTGCTGTCCAAAAAAAATTACGGATTGGACACGGGGTTCTATCCTTTGGGGTCCTGCACTATGAAATACAACCCGAAAATCAACGAGGATATGTCCTCTTTAGACTGTTTCGCTAATCTCCATCCCTATCAGCCTGAGGATACCGTGCAGGGGGCCCTGGCCCTCATGTACGACCTGGACTACATGCTTTCAGAGATAAGCGGCATGAGCAGAGTATCTCTGCAGCCGGCTGCGGGGGCCCACGGGGAAATGGTTGGGCTGATGATAATCAAGGCGTACCACAAAAAAAGAGGGGACAACAAGAGGACGAAGATTATAGTGCCCGATTCCGCCCATGGGACCAACCCGGCCAGCGCTGCGATGGTGGGTTTCGACATTATTGAGATCAAATCCACCAAGGACGGCGCCGTTGATATGGAAGACCTCAAGGCAGCATTAAGCGATGAGGTGGCGGGGCTGATGCTCACTAACCCCAGTACGCTGGGGCTCTTTGAAAAGAACATAAAGGAGATCGCCGATCTGGTCCACGAGGCAGGAGGCCTGCTGTATTACGACGGGGCCAATATGAATGCCATTATGGGTATCTCCAGGCCCGGTGATATGGGCTTCGATGTGATTCATTACAATCTTCATAAGACCTTTTCTACTCCTCACGGGGGTGGCGGCCCCGGGGCCGGCCCGGTGGGTGTAAAGGAACATCTGGTGGAGTTCCTGCCCGTTCCCATGATTGAGAAATCAGGCGATAGATACTTCCTTGATTATGACAAACCCTATTCTATAGGCAAGATTAAAAGCTTCTACGGCCATTTCGGCGTAATGGTACGGGCGTATACCTATATACTGGCCATGGGTGCAGAGGGGTTGAAAGATGCGAGCCGCAAGGCGGTTTTAAATGCCAACTATATGATGGCCCGGTTGAAGGAGTATTACAAGCTGCCCATCGATGAGATTTGCCAGCATGAGTTCGTGCTTGGAGGTTTGAAAGACGGAACTGATGAAGTAACTACGCTGGATATTGCTAAGAGGCTAATAGATTATGGATACCATCCGCCTACCATCTATTTCCCGCTCATCGTCCATGAAGCCATAATGGTGGAGCCCACCGAAACTGAAAGCCGTGAAACTTTGGATGAATTCATCGATGCCATGATTCGTATTGCTGAGGAAGCCAAGGAGAATCCACAGGTTCTAAAAGAGGCACCTCACAATACCCCGGTGCGCAGGATCGATGAAGTGCTGGCAGCCAGAAAACCCGTTCTGAAATGGCAGAATGATTAGCATTGCATTGTAAAAATGACGAGAGGTGACATGATGTTTGCAGTGGACGGTAACTACCAAAAAGCTTTTAAGGATGCAATTACTGCTTCGCTGAAGGAAAGGACTGAAAAGGCCTGTGCCACGTGAGACCTCGCAAGCGTGCTTGCAGGCGCATGGGGCGTCATGAAAGAAGTGGGCCCGGAACAAGTGGAAGGGCTAAAGGAGTATATTGAGGCATTAGAGGGTACCCAGGTCATGCTGGACGATGGGAAGGTAGCGGAAATATTGAAGGCCGATATTAAGGAGAGGAAAGGAAAAGCTACGCTGATCTTCCGATATCAGCTGCAGTCCTGACTCTAATAAAGTCTCGGTTTAAAACAGCCTTTTGCCGTTGTGGCCAAAGGCTGTTTTATAAACCGCGCTATCCAGGGACGTAGCGCCGTTTATCCCGCCGCTTGCGCCAGCAGTTCCAGCATTGCGTTTTTTACAATACGTGGAAATATAAGCAGCGGGCCGGAAAGGTGGTATTAGCGGCGGTAGTCATCGGAAAAGTATTAACATAGGAGCGGGGATGCTATGAGATACATCATCAATAACAGTACCAATCCCTTTTTCAATATTGCCTTGGAGGAATACTGCCTTATGCATGTTGACCCGGGGGAAGATTATTTCCTGCTTTGGCAGAACGAGCCTTCCATTATCATAGGGAGAAATCAGAATACGCTGGAGGAAATCAACCAGCGATTTGTAAGGGAACGGGGAATAAAGGTGGTAAGAAGGATTTCCGGGGGAGGAGCAGTCTATCACGACCTGGGCAACCTGAATTTTACCTTCATATCCAGCGTAGACCCAGGTAGGGCTATAAACTTTTCGGTTTTTGCGAACCCGGTTATCAAGGTACTTAAAGAGCTCGGTGTGGATGCCATTCTGGTGGGCAGAAACGATATCACCGCTTATGGCAAGAAAATATCCGGCAATGCTCAGCGGCTGTATCGGAGGAAATTTCTGCAGCATGGCACCCTGCTCTTTGATGTGAACATCGATGACCTGGCAGAAGCCTTGAATGTATCCGCTGACAAGATAGAGTCCAAAGGCATAAAGTCCATCCGAAGCCGGGTGGGCAACATCCGGGAGTTTCTGAAGGAGGATATGACCATCGATGAGTTTCGAGAACGACTTCAAAGAAGGTTGTCCGACGATTACCGCTCCAAGGAGATCAAGCTCTCAGAAGAAATGATTCTCCGGGTATCAGAGACTGCCCGGGATAAATTTGCATCCTGGGCCTGGACCTATGGCGAATCCCCTCCGTTTAATTACCGCTTCGAGAAGCGTTTCGCCGGCGGAAAGGTGGGAGTATTCATTCATATCAAAGAAGGCCTTATCAGGGAGTGCAAATTCTACGGAGACTATCTGGGCATACTGGAGACCGAAGGTTTTGGGGCAAGGCTTACGGGGTTGAAATACGACCGGGAAACGGTGGAAGGGGCCATGGAAGGGGTGGACCTCGTTTCCTATTTCGGATCCATAACCCGGGATGAACTGTTGGAAATTATGTTTTCGGGTTAAACTGTTCATTAAATACTCTATTGATTAATTGTACCACTATGATATAATCCAATTGAACCGAATAATTACAGGGGAGCTGGGCTTTAACCGGCTGAGAGGGAAATATTCCGACCCTTATACCTGATCTGGGTAATGCCAGCGTAGGAAGTAGACTTTGCTGCCCGTTACCCGTTTGAGGTACGGGCAGTTTTGGTTTATGTGTACCCTACTAAATATAACGCACTAATAGTATTACATTCCTTTATCTGTCATTCTTAAGAAGCGAAGCCCGAAGAATCTGCCTCTGTCATTCTGAACGTAGTGAAGAATCCGACTTTGTCGCTTAAGAGGACGAAGTCCGAAGAATCTTCCCGGAGACAGACATAAGATCCTTCGCTCCGCTCAGGATGACGCACTAGGAGATGTAAAGTTTTAAATGCGTTATATATACATACACCGAGTTTAAAAAGGCGGATTTGGATTGGGTGGGTGGGCCGTCATTTGAGAACGGACTGTGTGAAGGAATAATTTTTGTACGGGGGGTGAGCAAAATGGCAAAGGTAAATGTAAGTCTGCAGGTTCTGCCGGTGGTGCCGGAGGAGCGCATCTATCCGGTGGTGGACAGTGTTATAAATATGATTGAGCAAAGCGGTGTTAAATACCAGGTGGGCCCCATGGAAACCACCATGGAGGGGGAATTAGGCCGGCTTCTTGAGATAGTTAAAGAAGCCCAGCAGATATGCGTTAAGCAGGGTGCAAGCAGGGTGGTTTCCATCGTTAAGATTGACTATAAAAAGGAAGGCGTGACCATGGATGAAAAGGTCGGCAAGTACAGGGGATAAAGAAAGGCTAAAGCCCCGTCTGGGGGCTGGTCTATGGATAAATAGGCTGGTAAATGCATGGAACAATAGGGGCCTTGGACCGCAGTTGGTGGCGGGCCTCATTCTGACAGCCCTGTGGGAGGCGGGGGTAAGGCTGGGCGGTGTGCCAACATTTATATTGCCCGCCCCGTCCCAGGTTGTGGTTTCGCTGGTTAAAAACTTCCCGGTGATAGCCGACCATACCCGGATTACCCTATACGAGGCAATGACGGGCTTTGTAATAGCGGTTTTATTATCCTTTGTCCTGGCCTTTATAATGGACAGTGTGCCGGTGATAAAGAAGGCCCTGTATCCAGTCCTGGTCATAAGCCAGACCATTCCCATTATAACCATAGCACCTCTTTTCGTTATTTGGTTTGGATATGGGTTGCTGCCCAAAGTTATAGTGGTTATGCTGGTATGCTTCTTCCCGATGGTTGTGAGCTTTATGGCAGGGCTCCAGGGCGTGGACGGGGAAATGTATGATTTGCTTAAAAGCATGGGAGCAAGCCGGATGCAAATCTTCCGGCTGCTTAAGCTGCCTGGAGCACTGCCCTCGCTGTTTTCCGGCATGAAGATATCGGCGGCCTACAGCATTATGGGTGCTGTTATAGGTGAATGGCTGGGGGCAAGGGCGGGCCTTGGGGAGTTTATGCGAAGGTCCATGCATTCCTTTGCGGTGGACAAAACCTTTGCCGCCATAATAGTAATAACGGTGCTAAGCCTGGCAGTTTTTGAAATAATAAAACTTCTGGAAGGCTGGCTTATGCCCTGGGCAAAATTTTCAGCCCGAGAGGAACAATAAAAAATTTGGAGGAGAGCATTATGAAAAAAGCCTTATTGCTTATGCTTATTTTTATGCTGGTTTTGTCGGTTATCTCCTGCAACAGCAAAACCGAGAGCGATACAGGAAAAATAACGGTGCTGCTGGACTGGGTTCCCAACACCAACCATACCGGGCTCTATGCCGCGAAGGAACTGGGATATTTTGAAGACGAAGGGCTGGAGGTGGAAATACTCCAGGTAAACGAAGGGGGCACCGCCCAGTTGGTGGCCGCCGGGCAGGCGGAGTTCGGGATAAGCTACCAGGAGGAGGTAACATACGCCCGAGTGGAGGAGATACCGGTGGTTGCCATAGCCGCTATTGTACAGCACAACACCTCGGGGTTTGCGTCCCCAGTGGAAAAAGGGATTAAGACCCCTGCCGATTTCGAGGGTAAAAAATACGGTGGATGGGGTTCACCGATGGAGGAAGCTATTCTTAGGGCCATGATGGATAAATACGGTGCCGACTTTGACAAGCTGGAGATGGTGTCCATAGGCTCCGCGGATTTTTTCACCAGCGTTACCAAGGACGTGGACTTTACCTGGATTTATTATGGCTGGGACGGGATAGCCGCCGGGCTTAGGGGCATTGACCTGAATTTCATTGATTTAAGAAAAGAGGATGAAGCCCTTGACTTTTATACTCCGGTTATTATAGCCTCGGAAGAGACCCTGGGCCACAACCCGGGACTGGTGAAAGGATTCCTTAGGGCGGTTACTAAGGGGTACGAGTACTCCATAGCCAATCCGGAAGAGGCGGCGGAATTTTTACTTAAAGTATCCCCCGAGCTTGACCGGGAGCTGGTAATGGAGAGCCAGAAGTTCCTAAGCAAAGAATACCAGTCGGATGCGCCCGCCTGGGGAGTGATGAAGAGGGAAGTGTGGGATGGTTACGCAAATTGGATGTATGAAAGGGACCTTATTGAGAGCATGATAGATGTTGACAAGGCCTTTACCAACGAATTTCTGCCGGGAGAGTAAACGATGAAAAAGATTGAGGTTACTGGCATATCCAGCAGATATGAAGACCTAAAGGTGCTGGAGGATATATCCCTTTATGCCGAGGAAAGGGAGCTGGTGTCAATACTGGGCCCTAGCGGCTGTGGTAAAAGTACGCTTTTTAACATAATTTCCGGGCTAATTAAACCCGATGCGGGGAGGGTCTTAATAGACGGGCAGGAGTATACCGGCAAACCGGGCCGGGTTAGCTATATGCACCAGAAGGACCTTTTGTTCCCCTGGAGAACCATAATAGACAATGTTATTCTACCCCTTGTTATAAGAGGGGAGGCCATAGAAAAGGCCAGGGAGGCAGCGGACAAGTACTTCCCGGTGTTCGGCCTCGACGGTTTCCAAGAAAGGTACCCCTCGCAGCTTTCGGGAGGGATGAGACAGAGGGCTGCGCTCCTTAGGGCATATATGTTCAAAAGTGATATAATGCTGCTGGACGAACCCTTCGGCGGGCTGGACGCGATAACAAGGAGGAAGATGCAGCAGTGGCTGCTGCAGGTCATAGAGAAGCTGGGCAGCACCATATTGTTTATTACCCATGACATAGACGAGGCTATTTTCCTGTCCGACAGGATATTTCTTTTCACCGAACGCCCGGCATCGGTACGCCGGGTGTTCCCGGTAAACATTGAAAGGCCCCGGGGAAGCAAAACTTTTACCTCGGAACAGTTCAACCGTTTAAAGGAAAGCATATTAGAATATCTTTAGGGGGCGTACTTTATGGCTGTTTTTGATATAATAGCAAAGGACTACGATGAGTGGTACAAGGGCGGAATAGGGAAATTTGCCGACCAAGCCGAAACCTGCCTTGCCTTTAACCTTTTTTCGCCGGAAAAGCACCATAGGGTGCTGGATGTTGGCTGCGGCACCGGGAATTTTAGCCTGAAGCTGGCGGGGTATGGGTGCGAGGTGACGGGTATCGACCTTTCGGAGGAGATGCTGGCGCAGGCAAGGCATAAGGCGGAAGGTATAAAGCCGGAGATACTTTTTAAAAGGATGGACGTGTATAACCTCGAATTCCCGGACAATCACTTTGACGGGGTGTTTTCCATGGCCGCCTTTGAGTTTATAACCCAGCCCGGAAAGGCTTACAGTGAGATGTTTAGGGTATTAAAGCCCGGGGGCAGACTCCTTATTGGCACCATAAACCGCGATAGCAAATGGGGGGAACTCTATTTAAGCAAGGGCTTCCAGGAAAACAGCGTGTTTAAATATGCCAGCTTCATGACCATGGAGCAGCTTAAGGACCTTGACAGGGAAAACCTTAAAGGGTTCGGCGAGTGTCTTTTTATACCGCCGGATGCCGGTTCCGAAAGCATCTCCTGGGAGGAAGAAAAGAGGCTGTCATTGACCGAAAGGGGAGGATTCATTTGCGCGATATGGGAAAAACCGCTATAGTATCCTGCCAGGTAAGTTTCTATCCCCTTTATACAAAGGAGTGCATAGCTCCGGTGAAGGAAGTGGTGGGCATTATTGAAAAAAGCACCGGCGTATCAAGCAGCGTCAATGAAATGTCCACCATTATAAGGGGAGAAAGGGGAGCGGTGATGGGGGTCCTTGAGGATATTCAGCGGGAGATGGAGGAAAAGGGCATACGCTATACCATGGTGATGACGCTGTCCAACACCTGCGGCTGCACCGTGTCTTGATAGATCAGAGCGGCTCGGCCGCTCTTTTTTTGTATTAATGGTCAAATATTATCAAAGGGCTGGAGGAAAGCGCAAATTTTTAGCGAATGGTTAAGTATATCAAGTTATCGGGGAGACCTTTATGGAGAAAAAATACGGCAGGTATTCACTGGATATAATAAACGGAATGATAGACTGGGTCAGGGTAATAGGCTCCGACCACCGGATTGCCTTTATGAACAAGGCGATGAAAGACCAGGTAGGGGACTTTACCGGCATGAAATGCTACCAGGGCCTTGGCCTTGAAAGCCCGTGCCCAAACTGTATTACCGATGAGACCCTTGAAACCGGAAAGATTCACATGAAGGAGGAAACGGTGCGGGGCAGGGTGTATTCCGTTGCCAGCTCTCCAATAAGGGATGAAGAGGGCAGGGTATGTAGCGCGGTGGAGGTCTTTCGCGATATAACAAAGGAAAAAATGCTGGAGCAGAGAACAAGGGAGCAGAACAAAAAGTTAAACAACAACCTGTGCTTTGCCAAAACGCTGCAGCAGCGGATGCTCCCCCCTAAAGGTATTGTGGACGGCTGCCTTTTGGTGGATTATTCATACGCTCCCTGCGAAATGCTGGGCGGGGACCTGTTCGACGTCTTCCCGGCGGGGGGAGGAGGCACCGCCGTGTATATATTCGATATAGCGGGCCATGGGGTCATGTCCTCCATGATGACCATGTTTGTACGGCAAACGGTAAGAGCCCTTGCGGAGGAGGGGAGGTGCCCGTCACTAGTGCTTAAGGGGCTCCTTGAAAATCATGTAAAGCTGGGGCTGGACGATGAAAGTTTTATAACCATCCTATACGGTGTATATAATCCCGGCGATTCGACCTTTGTATATGCCAACGGCGGGCATAACCCACCACTGCTTCTGCGGGATGGCAACGTGCAAACTAAGGAGGGCGCAGCACCGCCGATATGCAGCCTGGCTTTGGGCTATGAATACGACGAGTACACGGTAAAACTGCAGAAAGGAGATTATTTGTACCTGTACACCGACGGGATTACCGAGGCCCGCAGCACCAACAGGGAATTCTTCGGCGTGGACGGCCTTGCCGGAGTGCTTGAAGGGGGTAAGGGTGTAAAGGGCGTCATGGAAGCGGTGCAGAGCTTTTCGGGGGGAGTGCTGGTGGACGATATAGCACTGCTTGAAATAAAGATTATCTAAAAAGGCGCAGGCCGTAGGCCTGCGCAGATTACTGCTATTTATCGAGATTTCTTATCCCGTTTTCTGGAACCGGGGGGATGCTTTACAGAGATAGAATCGGTATTGGGGAGTTTTATGTTAAGGTTGTCCCCCTCATCCGAAGTGAACGCTACCTGTCCCTTGTTTTTGTTCTTAGCCTTTGCCATTTCCCCTGACACCTCTTTTTAAGTATTGGCACACCCAAAGGGGTGTTATTACTGTCTAGTATTTGTTAAATCTATAAAAAATATGCCTGCTAATAAGTGAATGAAGCGGTATGCTATCAGTGTGCCGCTTTTTTGGGGGCCTCAAGCAGCATTTCGCCTATTTTGTATACATCCCCTGCGCCCACCGTAAGGACTAAATCCCCCGCCTGAAGGTTCTCCGAAAGATGGCGGACCACATCCTCAAAACCGGGTATATAAATAGCATTTTGGTCATTTGCTTTAATGGCCTCCACCAGATGGGTGGAATGAATCTCTCCTGTGTCCTTTTCGCGGGCGGCATAGATATCGGTTATTATTATCCTGTCGGCACCCTTGAAGCTATCGGCAAATTCATAGAGCAGGAATTTTGTCCTGGTATAGGTATGGGGCTGAAACACGCACCAGATTTGGTTGTGGGGAAAGTTTTGGGCTGCTGCGAGGGTGGCCCGTATTTCTGCAGGATGGTGCGCATAATCGTCCACCACCATGGAGCCCTTAAGGCGCCCCTTTATCTCGAAGCGGCGGTGGGTACCGGTAAAGGTTCCTAAAGTGGCTTTTACCGTGTCAATGTCAATTTTAAGTATACGGCTTACAGATATCGCAGCCAATGCATTTAGTACGTTATGCTCGCCGGGCAAGGCAAGCCATATTCTGTCAATGAAATCTCTCTCAATATAGAGGTCAAAGGCGGAGCGTCCGTTGGTGTCAAAGGTCATGTTTGTTGCCGCAACCTGCGCATCCCCGTCTAGCCCGTAGGTGATAACGTTGCAAGACAAGCCTTTAACGATATCCATAAGAGCCGAGTCGCCCTGGTAGGCAACCACCCAGCCGTGGTCCGGGACGAGATTGGCGAATCTTTCGAAGGCGGTTTTTATATGTGCAAAGTCCCTGAAATAGTCCAGATGGTCCTGGTCGACGTTCAGTATAACCGCAATGTAAGGAAGAAACTTAAGGAAGTTTTCCCTGTACTCGCAGGCTTCGGTTACCAGGTAGGGGCTACTGCCTACCTTAACATTGCCGCCTATCTTATCAAGCTCCCCGCCTATCAATAGGGTAGGGTCAAGGCCAGCGTTTTCCATTATCAAGGATACCATTGAAGTGGCGGTGGTCTTGCCGTGGGCTCCTGCCACCGCCACGTTGTACCGGTATTCTTTCATAAGAAGGCCCAGCATGGAGGCCCTGTCGATAGTTTCTATGCCCTTCTCCCGGGCGGCTTGGAGCTCCGGGTTGCTTTGGTCCACCGCCGATGTATATACCACCAGGTCGGGGTCCTTAACGTATTCTCGGCTGTGTCCCACATAAACTTCGGCCCCCTTGGCCTTCAGTTTTTCGGTGATGGGCGAGGCGTTTCTGTCCGAGCCTGAAATGCTGTGGCCCTGCTCCAAAAGGATGTGGGCGATGCCGCTCATGCTTATTCCGCCAATCCCTATAAAGTGTATATGTAATTTTGTGTCTTTGCTTAAATCAATAACCATAAAAGCCTCTCCTCCTCTTTTTCCCACTTCCCATTCGAATTCTTTGCTGCGGAACGTCACTATAATATATTATTGCCTGTTACGGTGAAATTTTACATTCGGATAAATTATATCACATTATTTTTAACTAAATACCATCATTTAGTTGAATATAGGCAAAAAAGCGAATAAAATTATATGTGAGCATTAGAATATTCGTGTGGAGGAATAGGTTATGGAGAGATTTAAGAGAAATGAACGGATTGCGGCTATGGTCAAAATACTGTCCGATAATCCCAACCGGCTATATTCCCTAAACTATTTTGCACAACGACTGAACGCTGCAAAGTCCACAATAAGTGAGGATATAGTAATCGCCAGAAACGTTTTCGAGGAATTGGACCTGGGCAGAATCGAGACGGTGCCGGGGGCCGCCGGCGGAGTCAAGTACAGGAGTAAAATCTCTGCCGCCGAGAGCTTGGACTTCTTAAAGGGTATTGCGAAGATGCTGTCCGACCCCGGCAGGATAATAACCGGTGGTTTTTTGTACATGGCGGACGTCATATCCAACCCACAGGTGGCCTATTCGGCGGGCAGGGTGCTGGCTGGGTGTTTTGAAAGGAATCCGGTGAGATACGTGGTAACCGTTGAGACAAAGGGAATACCCATAGCACTGATGACGGCGCGGGCCCTGGGAGTACCCCTTGTTATTGCCAGAAGGGATAATCGGGTTACCGAAGGATCGGCGGTTAATATAAACTTTTTGTCCGGTTCCACCGGCAGGATTCAGACCATGTCCCTTTCAAAAAGGGCTATGGAAAGAGGTGCCGAGGTGCTTATAATAGACGATTTCATGAAAGCCGGAGGCACCGCCAGGGGTATGGTTGATTTGATGAAGGAGTTTGACGCGAAGGTCGCGGGTATAGGAGTGATGATTACCACAACAAAGCCGGAGGAGAAGCTAATCTCCAATTATATTCCCCTTATGTTCCTTGAAGGAGTGGACGAAAAGTCCGGAAAGGTGAGAATAAAACCAAACGAAAAACTGTTTTTCTAATATTTTTGGAAAATTTATTAAAATTAGCAGGAAATTTTTAGTCAATATAGAATAGTAAATAGACCAGCGTTAAGTACGGCGGAAGGTGGTGATATGATGCAGATAACAGACGTAAGGGTTCGAAAGGTAAACTCTGAGGGGAAAATGAAGGCTGTCGTCTCTGTGACCTTCGATAATCAGTTTGTAGTGCATGATATAAAAGTTATAGACGGACAAAATGGTACCTTTATTGCTATGCCAAGTCGCAGAACCCCCGACGGAGAGTTCAAGGACATTGCCCATCCTATTAACTCAGAAACAAGGGAAATGATTCAAAAAGCAATATTAGATGAATATGAGAAGGTCGTTGCCGAGGAAAATGAGGAATAATTGGTTACGTTCTAAATTAAGGCCTGGTTTTTTTGAGGTGCAATAGTTCAGCAAAGGCCTCAACACGAGTCTCCATGCCCGTTTTTTCCATATGCTCATCAATTGTTAACGACATGATGGGTATTCTTTTTTTGGCGGATACTTTTTGCAGTATCTGACTGCTTACTATTTCCGGCATACAGGTCACAGGAAAGATGTGTACAATTCCATCAAAACCCTTATCAGCGAAGGATATGGCATGATATATCGTATCAATGGCAAAACCGCCTATGCAGTCCTCCAGATAACCCCTGGTATATGCCTTTGCCTTTCTATAATATGCCCTCCTATTCCATGGGAGCAGCATGTTTTTCACCCAGATACTTGTATAGACTGAACGGCAGGTCTCAATGCCGTGTCGGGCAAGGAGTTCTTCTATGCCCAGGTTTGAATAGGGTTCGTTAAGCGTATATATATCACCTACTATAATAACCCTGGGAAGACTGTGGGAACGGGGGCTTAATCTTTCCAGTTCCTCTAGGCATTGGGCGGTTAGTCTTTTTACGCCGGAAATGCTGGTGCACTCCGTTATTCTTTCTACCCCACCATGGAGTATGCTTTTAGACCGGTTTCCGTCATGGGAGTAGGGAAGGCAGGACCAGTATCTTTGCTCCAGTGTGTCCACCGCCTCCAGTTTTGCCCATCCCAGCCTAAGGGCAGAAATAAAAGCCCGGTAACTGCAGCCCGCCGCTTTTTTGAAGCGGCCAATATCCCGCGGTAGCGTGGAGGGTTCAAGGCATATGAAAGTGAAGCGGTAACCCAGGTCCCTGGCTATCATATCAAGAAGATGGCCGAAGTATCCGAAACGGCAGGGGCCCGAGCCCCCAAGCATTATTACTGTGTCCGCGCCCTGCTCCAGCGAGTGTAGCATGTTGCCCAGTATAAGTTTGAAGGGCAGGCAGGAATACTCCGGTGCATACTTGCAACCGGCGCTCTTCATTTCGTCGTTGTTGAAGGGGGGGACAACAACCTCCATTTGCAATTCCTCAAAAAGAGTCCTAAGAGGTATATATACGCCGCCCATATGCGGAAAGGTGATTTTCATACTTTGATTGTATCCGGTCCCCCAAATAAATATACCTTATCAATGGGCATATACCATGGTAAGGAGTTCCAGGTACCTAACGCCTGTACTCTGTGATTCGTGAACTATAGCCTGTAAGCATCGCCCAGGCGCCTACCAACTACGAACTATTAACTACCAACTATGATCTGTTACAGCGTATCCCACCTGCCGCATCTTCCTCCCCAGCGGGCAGCCAGTTCGCCGTTCTGGTATATCTGAATAACCTCACACAGGTTTGAACAGTTCTTGCATTCAAAGCTCCTTACCTGGTAGTCAAACTCGCTGGCATCAAAGCCCTTAAACTTGGTTTGGCCGGTCTTCTTTGCATGGTCCCTAGCAAGAATAGCAACCCCTATGGCTCCCATCACCCCGAAATGCTCGGGAACTATTATCTCACAGTCCAGCGCCTTTTCGAAGGCTGCCTTTATTCCGACATTGGCCGCCACGCCCCCCTGGAATACAATGGTGGGCCTTATGTCCTTGCCTTTGCCGACGTTGTTGAGGTAGTTTCTCACCATTGCTTCGCAAAGACCGGCGATTATGCTTTCGATGGAGTGCCCAAGTTGTTGCTTGTGTATCATATCGGATTCAGCGAACACCGAGCACCGGCCGGCAATCCTTACAGGCTCCTCACACTTAAGGGCAAGAGAGCCGAAGTCCTCTATCGGTATGCCCAGTCGGGCGGCCTGGTGGTCCAGAAAGGACCCGGTACCGGCGGCACAGACTGTGTTCATTGCAAAGTCGGTTACGATTCCGTCCTTGAGTATTATAATCTTCGAATCCTGTCCGCCTATCTCTATTATAGTCCTCACATCCGGCACTCTATGGGAAGCCGCTATTGCGTGGGCGGTGATTTCGTTCTTTACGATATCCGCACCCACTATTACCGACGCAACCTCCCTGCCGCTGCCGGTGGTTCCCACCCCGCATATTTCCAGTTTGCTGTCCAAATCCGGCTGGATTGTCCTTAAGCATTGCTGCAGCATCTCTATAGGCCGACCGGCGGTACTTGTATATATGCTGGTCAATACATTCAAATTATCGTCTACCACTATAAGCTTTGTGCTTACCGAACCTACATCTACCCCCAGATAACCCTTCATGCCAGTGCCTCCTGTTTTTGATTTCTTCGACTATGCATTAGGTCCACAAAGGCCTCCAGCCTTGTTTTTAGCCCCGCCTTTCCTGTCTGCTCGTCAATAAACAGCGTCAGCAGGGGTATGTCCAAATCCTTTGTAACCTTGCCCAGTATGCTTTTTGACACTATCTCCGGTATACAGGTGAAGGGAGCCAGCTGTATAATGCCGTCGTAGCCATTCTTTGCATAAAGCACCGTGTTTCCAACGCTAAGGGTGCCGTGGCCCCCTATCAGTTCCCGCAGGTAGGGCTTTGCTGCCTTTTTTATGTGCTCCTCGCCTTTGAAAAAGGTGTTGTCCTTTGTCCAGTCGACCAGGTAGATGGAGCGGTGGGCAAGCACGCCCATATCACCCAGCATACGTTGTATATCAAAGTTAGCAGCAGGCTCCAGCACCACGTATATTTCACCTATAATGCCCACCTTAAGGGGTTTCACAGAATCCTTGGTTTTAATAGCTTTAAGCATTTTAGTACACTGGTCCAGACTTTTTATTATTTCCTCCTTTGTCCAGGCCCTGTCTATTATCCTGTAGCATTTTTCCATGACGTTGGTGGTCTCGTGCTTTACGACCTCCCGGGGCCTTATGTCGTAGGAAAGAGCTTCAATGCGGTCCAGAACCTTTAGCTTCTGCCATGCTGTGGACAGCGCGTCCCATACGACAGG
>JAAYJF010000104.1 GCA_012523075.1 Clostridiales bacterium
CACATAGTTTCTCATATTATCCAATTAATAGCCATAAAAAACGCCCAAAAATACCAGTACGCTTTTCCATATATTTATATAAATATATCTTTATTATTTGACCGTCTTTAGGCAAAAATATAATCACAAGGATTAACCCCGGAAAGGCAGGAAATTCAGTTGCGAAAGAAAATAATATTCTGGTGTTTGATTTGTTCTGTCGCTATGATGGCTTCGATGCTCACAGCTTACTCCCATTCGAAAGAGGATTTTGCCGGCGGCCCAGGGCTGATCGGGATGCTGGTAATTACAACAGCTGCACTGCTTATATACTACCTGAAACTGGACAGTGGTGCTGAGCTTGTACCCGCCGCCATGAAGATTAAAGAACAGAAAAAAAAGGGCGAAGATACTACAAAGTCCGTTACCTTTAAGGATGTGGCGGGCCTTGATGAGGTTAAGGAAGAACTGTCCGAGGTAATCGATTTTATCAAAAACGTGGAGAAATATAAAAAGATGGGCGCAAAAATACCAAAGGGTGTACTCTTTCATGGGCCCCCGGGTACTGGAAAGACCCTTATGGCTTCAGCAATAGCAGGCGAGTCCAACTCCCACTTTGTATACGCCAGCGGCTCGGAGTTCGTTGAAAAATACGTAGGGGTTGGCGCCAGCAGGATAAGGGAGGTTTTTGAGAAGGCCAAAAAGAATAGCCCGGCAGTGGTGTTTATTGACGAAATAGACGCCATCGGCTCCATTCGCAATGCGGACAACAACAGCGAGAAGGACCAGACCCTCAACCAACTGCTTGTGGAAATGGACGGCTTTAATACCAACGATAACATAGTAATAGTAGGCGCCACCAATCGAATTGACATGCTAGACCCGGCGCTCCTTCGCCCTGGGCGATTCGACCGGCATATGTTTATCGGAAACCCAAACGTAAGGGCCCGAGAGGAAATCCTTAAAGTTCACACTCGAAACAAGCCCCTTGGCGAAGACGTTGATATCTCCAGCATCGCGCGTAAGACCCACGGTGTGTCCGGAGCGCACCTGGCCAGCATTGCCAACGAGGCGGCAATCCTTGCGGTACGGAAGAACAAAACCAAAATAACAAACGAGGAATTCTGCCAGGCAATAGAAAGGGTATTGATTGGCCTCCAGCTTAAGAATACTTCAGTCATGGAGAAGGAGAAGAGGGTGGTGGCGTACCACGAGGCCGGCCATGCGCTTATTGGAAGAATACTAAAAAACAGCCCCGTAGAAAAGATATCCATTGTGCCCAGGGGCCAAGCTATGGGGTATGTGCTAAATTCCACCGACGAGGACAGGTACCTTCATACAAGGGATGAGCTTTACAATAAAATCTGCACGCTACTGGGGGGCAGAGCTGCGGAGGAAATAGTATTTCGTGAAATAACCACCGGTGCAAAGGATGATTTAGGGAAGGCCAATGAAATAGCCCAGCAAATGGTCTGCGAGCTGGGTATGTCAGATTTGGGAAATAGAGTTTACAAATGCCACCAAAACGGTGAAACAAAGCCCATGGTGGAACGGGAAATCAAAAGAATAATTGACATGTCCTATAAAAAGACAAAAGATATTATTCTTGATAACAGCGAGCTGCTGGAAAAGATAGCCTCGGAACTGTTCCACAAGGAGACCCTTACCGGCAAGGAATTGGAGGCGATATGCAATTTTTGAAGCCTTAACCCGTACAAATGGGGGTTAAGGCTTTATTTGTTTTCACGGCTTGTCCATAGGTACCATGTGTCCAGTGTAGCATGGAGGTGCCGGTGCTTCGCTATCTTTCTTGTATGGTCGCCCCCGGGCAGCTCCTGTAGCCCGTGGCAGTCCCGTACCGCCTTCTTAAGGTCTAAGTCGCCCACCGGACAGTACATGGCTGCGGTTTAGCGCGGCAACATTCCAAATTTAAGGCCGACTTTATTATACCAGTATTGCTGTGAAGCTAAAACAGCCGGCATCCCGGCCGGCCGTTTTAATACAGTTCTATGCTCTTGTTACCGTACCCACGCAGCCATGTTTCTTAAAAACCAGAAAGGAGACATCTTCATATCATTTTACTTCTAAAATCCAATTCTCTGGTGCTTTAACGTCCCCAAACTGTATTCCACACAGGGTATCATATAGCTTCTTTGTTACAGGACCTACTTCTGTTTCGCTATGGAACACATGGAGTTTCCCTTTATACTCTATTCCTCCTATAGGAGTTATTACGGCAGCGGTACCACAGGCACCGGCTTCTACAAATTCATCTAATTTATCGATGTATACATCCCTTTCTTCAACTTCCATGCCAAGATAATCCTTTGCTACTTGGAGCAGTGAATACTTTGTAATGCTGGGAAGTACGGAAGGTGACTTTGGTGTGACAAATTTATTGTCTTTGGTAATACCGAAGAAATTCGCCGCACCTACTTCTTCAATTTTTGTATGAGTAGCCGGGTCTAGGTATATACAGTCCGCGAAACCTTTTTTTACGGCTAATTCATGGGGCAGAAGGCTTCCCGCATAGTTTCCGCCAACCTTTGCAGCACCGGTACCCTGTGGAGCCGCCCTATCATAATCCGATACGGTAAAGTTAACAGGTGCCAAGCCTCCCTTAAAATATGGTCCCACAGGCACACAGAATACACAGAATATGTATTCCGGAGCCGGTTTTACGCCAATATTATCACCTACACCTATGGTTAACGGCCTTAAGTAAAGGGTGGCGCCGGTGCCATAGGGAGGAACGTAATGCTGGTTTGCTTTTACAACTTGAACACATGCGTCAACAAATTTCTCCACAGGCACTTCGGGCATCAGTACACGCCTGCAGCTTTCCTGCATTCGTTTTGCGTTTTGATCGGGTCTAAATAGCTGTATCTTACCATCCTTTGTCCGATAGGCTTTAAGCCCTTCAAAGCATTGCTGTCCATAATGGAGGGCTGCAGAACCCTCGCTGATGCAGAGCTTGTTGTCTTCTACAAGCTTGCCCTCGTCCCATTTTCCGTCCTTCCATGTTGAAATATAACGTAAATCTGTTTTTATGTAACTAAAACCAAGTGTATTCCAGTCGATATTTACCAATTTGCTCATCTTTTCTCCCCCTCATGTTGTATGATTCGAATTTATTTCAGTCAACCTCCAGCGGCTTAACGAACACCAATAATTATTTCAGTCAATAAGCTAATCCGATCTATTAAGCTGCCGCCCTATTCGTCTACCCGTTAATCCAACGGGTTCTCCTAAATAGAAAGCTGCTGCAAAGTGCCCCCTCCGGCAAAGCGTCCGGGGACATCAACGTGGGTACCATACAGGCCATTGGACTTATTTCAAGAACTCACATCCCCCTCCTTTGTTTATTAAAATTTTTGAATAGAACATAAACAAAAATTGGCTTACTTCTATTATATACATTTTTGCATATCGTTTTCAATAGATACACAATTATTTTCCCCAATCCGGGGGTACGGTTCTCCTGGATTAATCCAGGAAAACCATCCTCCTATGCCCTCCCTTGTGTTGTGCGCTATTTTTTGCTGTTTACCATTTCGGTTATTTCTTCAACAAATTCGTTCAGGCTTCTTGTTCCAAGGTCCCCCTTATCCCTGGCCCTTACCGATATTGTACCCTCCTTCATCTCCTTGTCGCCAACTATCAGCATATAAGGAATTTTTTCAACTTGCGCTTCTCTTATTTTGTACCCAACCTTTTCGTTCCTAAGGTCCGCCTCCGCCCTGAAACCCAAATCAAACAAGCTCTTTCGTATCTGCTCCGCATAATCGTTGTGCTTGTCGGTAATGGGCAGTACCTTCACCTGGACTGGTGCAAGCCAAAGCGGGAATGCACCGGCATAGTGCTCAGTGAGTATCGCAATAAACCGCTCTATGCTGCCAAAAATGGTCCTGTGTATCATTACCGGCCTGTGTTTTTCTCCGTCCGCCCCTATATATACAAGGTCGAACCTTTCGGGCATCTGGAAGTCAAGCTGTATGGTACCGCACTGCCAGGTGCGCCCTATGCAGTCCTTAAGATGAAAGTCTATCTTGGGCCCGTAAAAGGCTCCGTCCCCTTCGTTAATTTTGTATTCTATACCCTTTGCCTCCAGGGCATCCCTCAGGGCATTGGTGGCTACCTCCCAGTCCTCGTCGGAGCCCATGGAGTTCTCAGGCTTGGTGGACAGTTCCACCCTGTATTCAAACTCGAAAATGCTGTACAGGTAGTCGGTCAGTTCAATAACCCCGATGATTTCCTCCTTGATCTGGGAGGGCAGCATATAGATATGGGCATCGTCCTGAGTAAAACACCTAACCCTCATAAGGCCGTGGAGTGCCCCCGAAAGCTCGTGCCTGTGCACAAGGCCCAGCTCCGCCACCCGCTGCGGAAGATCGCGATAGCTGTGCAGCTTCCGCCCATATAGCAGCATCCCGCCGGGGCAGTTCATAGGCTTAACGGCATAACCGCCTTCGTCAATTTCAGTAAAATACATGTTTTCCTTGTAATGGTCCCAGTGTCCCGACCGGTGCCACAGCTCTTCACTGAGAATTATTGGAGTTTTCACCTCCTGGTACCCGTGCTTTATGTGCTCCTTCCTCCAGAAGTCCTCCAGCAGGTTTCTTATTACCATACCCTTGGGATGGAAAAAGGGAAAGCCTGGACCCTCTTCCATTATGCTGAACAGGTCCAACTCGCGGCCAATTTTTCGGTGGTCCCGCCTTTTGGCCTCCTCCAGCATATTGAGGTATTCCTCCAGGTCCTTTTTCTTCTCGAAGGAAGTCCCGTAAATCCTCTGCAGCATTTTGTTCTTTTCACTACCGCGCCAGTACGCCCCCGCCACGCTTAGTAGCTTAATGGCCTTGACCCTTCCTGTGGACGAGGCATGGGGTCCGGCGCACAGGTCGGTAAACTCGCCCTGGCTGTAAAATGATATGGGCACGTCCTCCTCCAGGTCCTCAATAAGCTCCACCTTGTAGTCCTCACCCCTGGCCCTGAAAAACTCGATGGCCTCGTCCCTTGCCATCTCGCTCCTTACCAGAGGATAGTCCTCGTTTATTATTTTGTTCATCTCTTCTTCAATGGCCTCCAGGTCCTCTGTAGAGAAGGGTCTTTCAACGTCAAAGTCATAGTAAAAACCGTCCTGAATGGCAGGCCCTATCGCCAGCTTTGCCTCGGGAAAAAGCCTCTTAACTGCCTGGGCCATTATGTGCGAACTTGTGTGACGGAATGCGTCCTTCCCGTCCTCGTCCCGGAAGGTAAGAATATTAAGCTTGCAGTCATGCTCCAGCCTATATCCAAGCTCCACCAAAGCACCGTCCACATCGGCTACTACCGCCGCCCTGGCCAGGTTCTTACTTATATCTTTTGCCACTTCCATTACGGTAATGCCTCTGTCATACTCTTTTTCCGAGCCGTCCTTCAAGAATACCTTAATTTTTTCCATTTTTACTCCTCCATTTATAGTATTGCCCGCCAAATCAAAAAGCCTCCCGCCCCAAAGCATAACGCTAAGGGGCGGGAGGTTATTCCCGCGGTTCCACCCTAAATAGACCAAAGGTCCACTCATTGGGGTTATAACGGTACCACCGTCTGTGCTTATCGCACACGGCTCCGGGGTGGTCTTCAAAGCGCTAACCCTAAGGGTGCTTTCAGCCGACGGCATCCTTTCTCTAAAAGGGTTCGTATTGCTTTTACTCTTCCCATCATTGCCCTTATCTCATATTTCTATGTAATTATAAAACTATTTTCCCCCAATGTCAACCGTATGATACGTCGATGTTCTAAGAAGCCTTGTCTAACCCATCGGCATCCTGTGTAAAAGGATTGTAAATACCACCATGCCCAGCAGCGCGAAGGGGTAGACCGCTCCGTAGCCCGCCGCCGGGTCATCACTGCCTACCGCATCTATCGCAGCCCCGAGGCCGGGCGTTGAAGTCATGCCTCCGCAAATGGACCCGGACAGCATAATCCAGTTTATACCGAAGAGGTGCCTCCCGATAAGGTAGCCTACAAGTATAGCGGAAATACCCACCACCAGCGACACAAAGGCAAGATATGCCCCGCCGCCTAAAAGTGCGCCAAATACCCTGTAGCCGTATCTAAGCCCCACTATGCTTAAGAAAAACGCTAGCGCTACTTCCCTTATTACCCCCAGCACTTTATTATTCATCCGGAAATGAATGCCACCCAAATCTCCTATGTAACCCAATAAAAGTGCCCCTATGAGCACACCACCGGTCGAGCCCAAACTAAACTGTCCCATCGGGCCCAAATATATCTTTACGCTGCCTATGGAATATCCTATTAGAATGGTGAGTACAAAACCCGTTATATCAAATGACACTTCTGGGATATCCCTTGCGCCCGCCGCCAATCTTGCCTCTGCCATTTCCTTTTTAAACACTTCCTTTTCCGCTTCCATATCAATATCGAATATAAGGGGTATGAATTGCACAGCCAGTATTACCACCAGAACTCCGAAGGGATAACTTATTGCATAGCCTGCCCCCACTGCGGCCTCCGCCTCGGTGCCGTACCTTGATACCGCTTCTATGGCAGCCCCCAGTCCAGGAGAGCTTGTAAGGGCACCCACATAGACGCCGGATACCGCAAAGGGGTCCTGTCCGGGACTTGCCAGCACCAAAAGATAGGTCACGGCTGCCCCCGCAAAGGTAATCATAAAGCCCAGTATGATAAACTTTATCCCGTATTTCCTTATCACCGCTCCAAGGTCCTTGGATGCCAAGAGGCCTACCGCGGCTACAAAAAGTATAAGGAAAAGGTAGAAAAAGTCTATATGAACAACACCGTTTTTAAGCATATTGACTGCATGCGCCGGCGCATCGGCGGTACCCTCATAGGGCAGGGCGTATCTCCCATATACGAACCACCCGATTATCAGCCCGGTAAACAGGGTCCCAGATATGCCGAAGCTGAACCTGCCTATCCTCAACCTCCCCAGCAAAACCCCGGTAAACACCGCCGCCGACATTAGAATATAGGGACTAATAAGCCATGAAGTAAGGTCAAATACCATCGCCATCTCTCCCATGTATACTATTAGCACTCTAATTTTTGGTATCCAGTTTGTATTGATAGATATATAGTATCCTTGTCAACTATGATATGTCAAATGGTTAATGCGATTAGAAAAACATCTCCACATTCAGGCGAACGATAACTGGTTTTTTCTATTTGAGAGGTCAGGGCCCGAAGAATCCGACACCGTCGCTTAAGAGGGCGTAGCCCGAAGAATCCGACACCGTCGTTCTGAACGTAGTGAAGAATCTTCTTGGAGATAGACACAAGGTCCTTCGCTTCGCTCAGGATGACAACCGCTTCGCTTAGGATGACCCGCTTCGCTCAGCATGACACGTAGCAGAAGCAAAGTTCTAAATGCGTTATATACACAATAAGGATAATGTTTGTTTAGAAAAAAGATGCGCACACAAGACGCTAGTCCTATCTGCGCACATTTCTAAGTTTTGTGTCTGCTTTAAAGGGCACCCAGCAGCCTGGGAAGGAACATGCTCACTGGTTCTATGAAAGTAACCAGAAGAATTACGATGACCAGAGCCGCAATAAAGGGTAGAATGTTCTTTACGATTTGTTCCAGCTTGATATTGGCAACGCCGCATGCAACAAAGAGGCATGCGCCAAAGGGAGGCGTAATCATACCAACCGCCAGGTTTACGCACATAATCATACCAAAATGAACAGCGCCTAAACCCAGAGCCGTGGCAATCGGGAACAGTATAGGAACCAGAATGATCAGAGCAGCTACTGTATCCAGGAATGTACCTACGATAAAAAGCAGCAGGTTGATAAGCAGCAGGATAACTATCTTGTTGCTGGATACACTCATTATCCCCTCTGCGATCATTCTGGGAATGTTATTGCTGGTGAGAATCCAGCCGAATACAGAAGCCGCTGCTATAAGCAGCAAAACACCGGCAGTACTTACTGCAGAATTTGCAAAGATTCTAGGCAAATTTTCCATGTTTAGGTTTCTATATATAACAACACCAACAAACAGGGCATATACTACTGCTATTACAGCAGCTTCGGTTGCGGTAAAGTAACCGCTGTAGATGCCACCCAGAACAATTATGGGCATAAGAAGGGCCAGAATAGATTCCCTAAAGCCAACAACTATCTCTTTCAGGCTGGCTTTCTTGTCCTCCCTGTAACCCCTCTTCTTTGAGATAACTGCTACTACGGTCATCAGTGCTAGGCCCATTAGGATACCGGGGCCAAAACCTGCTATGAACAGAGTGGTGATAGAGGCACCGGTCAGGACACCGTACGTAACAAAAGGAATACTAGGTGGGATAATAACACCGATGGTACCCCCGGCAGCATTGATAGCGGCGGAGAAACTCCTGTCATATTTACGCCGAACCATTTCAGGAATCATTATACCACCTATTGCTGCAGTAGTAGCTGCGGAAGAACCGGAAATCGCTGCAAAGAACATGCAGGCAGCAACGGATACCA
>JAAYJF010000076.1 GCA_012523075.1 Clostridiales bacterium
GCTGTGACCAGCGGCAAGGGCGGAGTAGGCAAGACCAGCCTTATAGTAAATATTGCCATTAGGCTTAGCAAAAAAGGTTACAGGGTAGTGATTATAGACGGGGACCTGGGGCTGGCTAATGTGGAAGTTATGCTGGGTATTGTTCCCAAATTCAGCATGTACGATATTATTAATTCCGGTATAAGCCTTTCGGATGTTATCTGTGACGGTCCGGCGGGTATTAAGTTTATATCGGGCGGAACCGGGATAGCGGAAATGGCATACCTGGACAGGCGTAAGTTCGACAGATTGCTTGATACACTGTCCGCACTGGACAACTACGCCGATTTTATACTGATTGATACCGGGGCAGGGATTTCCCGAAATGTTACGAAGTTTGTCCTGGCGGCCAGGGAAGTTATACTTGTTACAAGCCCGGAACCTACGTCCATTACCGATGCCTATGCCGTCCTTAAGATAATCAGTTTACACAACAGAGAATGCCAGGTAAAAATGATAGCAAACATGGTGGAAAACCCGGCGGAGGCAGAGGATATACTGGCACGGATTAACGCTGCTGCGAAAAAGTTTATAGGCACCGAGATTAAGAGCCTGGGTTTTTTGAAAAACGACCCATCGTTACGCAGAGCAATAAAGATGCAAACCCCGTTGATAATTAGTGCTCCGAAAAGTGCCGCTGCGAAAAGTATAGATAAAATAACCCAAAGGATTGAGAATAACACCGAATATGTTAGGGAATGGAACGGAGTAAGGGACTTTTTATCAAGGATTTACCTGACCATGAACTCTTCGTAAACAGAGTTCTTGGCTTTGGTGGGAGCCTTAATGGCGGTTAGTCATCGGGTAAATGCCGCAGGGAGGAATGGACATTGAATATCCCCGTCGTTACTGGAGAAAAACTGCACGTGATAATTAGGGGTAAAGAGCAGGGCAAGAAAAGGGTAATGGTAAGCCAGGTGCTGGAGGATGCACGCGAAGGGGTGCTTGTTATAGCCATGCCCATTTTCAAGAGAAGGCTGGTCCCTATAAAGACGGACAGAACAATAGAAATTATGTTTTACCGGGACAACGGAGTCTATGAATTTGAGGCCCGAGTCGTCGGAAGAAGCGGAGGAAGAATCCCGAATTTGAAAGTACAGGCACTGACTTCTGTGAAAAAGAGCCAGAGGAGGGATTACTACAGGCTTAACACGGTTTTGCCGGTAAAGGTAAGTATCAGCCATTCCGAAGGGGAGGAGAGTGTAATCATTAGGTGCCTTACGCTGGACTTGAGCGCTGGGGGCATGAGACTTGCATCCGACAGGGACATTGAGAAGGACTGTATAATCAACTGTGATATGATGCTATCAAACAAACCCTACTCGGTAAAGGCAAAGGTGGTAAGAAGCACAGCCGTGTACAATCAGGAGTATGCCTTTGAAATAGGTGTGCAGTTTATTGAGTTGAAGGAAAAGGTAAGGTGCAGCATAATTGGATTTATATTTGAAGAACAAAGAAAACTGAAACGAAAAGGGCTGATCTAGTGGATAGGATAAAAGTACTGGTAGTGGACGATTCAGTTTTCATGCGGGGGGTAATTAAAGGCATCCTCAAGAATAGCGAAGAGATTGAAGTAGCAGCCTTGGCGGGAAATGGAGCAGATGCCCTTGAAATACTGAAACAAGAAAAAATAGATGTAGTGACTATGGACGTGGAAATGCCGGGAATGAACGGCCTGGAAGCGCTTAGGGTCATAATTGAAACCGCGCCAATCCCCGTAATAATGATTAGCAGCCATACCAGAAGGGAAGCTGTAGTGACCATACAATCCCTTGACATTGGAGCGGTGGATTTCATAACAAAGCCCTCCGCCGGATTGAATAACGATTTTTATCGGTTTAAAAGGGAGCTAAAACAAAAGATTGTGATGGCTTCCAAGGTAAGGCTTGTTGGCCGGAGGCCGCACAATGGCCCGGTTTTAAAGGTGCCGAAAGCGGAGGGACTTAACGGAGATTCGGTGAGGTACATTATAGCAATAGGCTCATCCACCGGTGGACCAATGGCGCTGCAGCGGGTACTCCCGGTAATACCGGGTAGTGTTGCAGGGGCGGTAATGGTGGTGCAGCACATGCCACCGGGCTTTACCAAGTCCCTTGCCGAAAGGTTGGACACCTTATGTCATCTTAAGGTCAGGGAGGCACAGGACATGGAACAGGTAAAGGCCGGTCACTATTACATAGCACAGAGAGATTACCATATGCGGGTGGTACCGAGGGCTTGTGAAGGTGAATACATAATTAGGCTGGACAGGGGTGCCGCCGTGTCGGGGCACAGGCCGTCGGTGGACGTATTGTTTGAATCCCTGGGTCAGGTGCCCACCGAAAAAACAGTCGCTGTACTAATGACGGGTATGGGCAGCGATGGGTCCGAAGGCCTGGCGAAACTCAAAAAACTTCGGGGATGTTCCGCCATCGCACAGGATAAGGAGAGCTCTATAGTATTCGGTATGCCGGGCACTGCAATAAAGAAGGGGCTTGTAGACAAAGTGACGGACGTGGACAGTATAGGTGAGGAAATTCTTAAAAGTCTGGAGGTGTAACTAGGTGGATGCAAATCAATTTCGGGATATTTTTCTTGAAGAGACTGCTGAACATCTGCAAAGCCTTAACGACTGCCTGCTCGGGCTGGAAAAACAACCGGAGGACAGGGAGGTTCTGGACGAGATATTCAGGGTTTCTCATACGCTGAAAGGGATGGCAGGCACCATGGGTTTTACAGGTATGGCAGAACTAACCCACGATATGGAAAGCCTGCTGGACGAAATAAGAAAACAAAGTATAAAGGTGAATACCGGTATTATAGACCTTCTGTTTGAATGCCTGGACGGTTTGCAGGCCTATGCTAACAACATTGCCCAAGACGGTGTGGAAGGGGACGTGGACAACCGAAGCCTGATTAAGAGACTGGGAATGGTCCTTGGCAGGACAGAAAAGGAAGACTGTCCTGAGGGTGGACATAGCCAAACAGACATTGAGTTTAACGACCACGAGGCAGTTGTAATGGATAAGGCCCGCCGGCAGGGGCTCAACTGCTTAATCATAAAGGTAAAGCTTGATAAAAACTGCATGCTGAAGTCTGCCAGAGCTTTCATAGTGTTTAACACGCTGGAGAAGAAGGGGGATATTATCAAGTCGGTTCCTGGGGTGGAGGAAATTGAGGATGAAAAGTTTGATCGTACTATAAGGTTGGTAATGATAACCCAAAGCGGAATGGACGAGATAGAGGGCAGCCTGACATCTATATCCGAAATAGAAGAGGTGGAAATAAGGGAGGTAAATCTGCCCGATGAGATTGATAACTTTAATGTTTATGAGAACGAAACAAAAAACCATGCGCAGGGCACTGGCATTAAGGAAAGGGTAAGTAAAAGCGTAACCGGTAAGACAGTGAGGGTGGACATTGACAGGCTTGACAACCTTATGAACCTGGTAAGCGAGCTAATAATAATCAAAACGCGGCTGGAGGAGAACAGGGACGGCGGTGGGGATACGGGTACCGAAGATACCCTGGAGTACCTGGAGAGGGTTACCACAAATCTGCACGATGCGGTTATGAAGGTAAGGATGGTCCCCATCGAAAGGGTGTTTAACAGGTTCCCCAGAATGGTAAGGGACCTTTCCCGGGACCTGGGCAAGGAAACAAGGCTTTTTATGTATGGAGAGGAAACGGAGGTTGACAGAACGGTTATTGACGAAATAGGGGACCCCCTAATACACCTTATACGAAACTCGATTGACCATGGTATAGAGCCGATAGAAGAAAGGAATAAACTGGGGAAGCCCCCGGAAGGGAAAATAGTGCTCAAAGCCTTCCACGACGGCAACACGGTTGTAATAGAGGTGGAGGACGACGGTAGGGGTATACATACAAAAAAAATAGCACAAAAATCGGTACAGTCAGGCCTGTACAGCCAGCAGCAGGTTGAGGAGATGGGCGAAGAGGAGCTGGTTGAACTGATTTTTTCACCGGGTTTTAGTACCGCAGGCAGGGTTTCAGACCTCTCAGGCAGGGGCGTTGGACTTGATGTGGTCAAAACAAAGATAGAATCCCTTGGCGGTATGGTAGAGGTGGAAAGCAGATACGGAATGGGAAGCAAGTTCATTATAAGGCTTCCATTAACGCTGGCAATTATTCAGGCACTTATGGTTAATGTGGGAACTGAGAGCTACGCCATACCCTTAAACTCCATAAAAGAGATAGTAACAATGGAGCACACAAAGATAAAGAACGTACAAAACAAGGAAGTGGTGCTTCTGAGGGAGGAGATTCTTCCCATTATCAGGCTGGACAGGGAACTGAATGCGGGGGACCATGCAGGTATTAAAGAGGAAATGACGATTGTTGTGGTCAAAAAAGGTGAAAAGCTGGCGGGAATGGTAGTGGACGGCCTTATCGGGCAGCAGGAAATAGTGATAAAGTCGCTGGGTAAATACCTGTCTGGGATACGGCATATAGCCGGGGCCACAATACTTGGGGACGGAAGGGTTTCGATGATACTGGACGTTAATGCATTTTTATAGAAGATAAGGGGTGAGTAGCGTGCCGGTTAATCAATATGTTGTTTTTGAAATAGAAGGCAGGGAGTTTGCCGTCGACATTGACAGTGTAAAGACTATAGAAAAAGTGACCGAAATCACCCGGGTCCCGGGCACCCAGGACTTTGTGATGGGTGTTATAAACCTAAGGGGAGAGGTAATACCGGTAATAAACACAAGAAAGAGGATGGAACTGGAGGACAGGGGCTTTGACAGCGAGAGCAGGATAATTATTATAAATGCAGGTGACGGTGAAGTAGGAATTACCGCCGATTCCGCAACGGAGGTTTTAAGCATAGACAGAGAACTTGTAGATGCAGACCCAGAATTTTTCGGAGGCGGAAATGACAGCTATATAAAGGGAATAGCAAGGCTCGGGGAAAGAATAATCGTAATACTGAACTTAGAGAGGCTGTTGGAATTAACGTAGCGGATTAGGAGTTGAGGCTAATACTATGAACTACGAAAACATGAGCTCTATGCAGATGGACGTATTAAAAGAACTTGGAAACATTGGAGCCGGCAACGCGGTAACCGCCCTTTCAAAGATGATGGGTAAAAAGGTAACAATGGAGGTACCGCGGGTGCATGTGCTGGAATTCACTAAAGCAAGCGAAATCTTGGGCGGAGCAGAAGCGGAGGTTACAGGGATTTACTTCCGAATGGAGGGAGATATCTCCGGAAACATTATGTTTCTTTTGCCGGTGGATTCCTCAAGGGCACTGCTGAATATGATCATGGGCGGCCTTATGGATACCGGCGAGTTTGGAGAGATGGACCTGTCCGCCCTTGAGGAGGTTGGGAACATACTAGCCGGGTCCTATATATCCTCGCTGTCCACCATGACCGGGATGGATATTAAGATATCAGTACCCGCCCTCGCAATGGATATGGCCGGCGCGGTGCTGAGCGTTCCCATTATTCAGTTCGGCCGCATGGGTGACAGTGTGCTGCTTATAGAAACCCACTTTTTTGAGGGAAATACACACGTGAAGGGCAATTTTTTGCTAATTCCGGACGTAGAATCCTTCGCAAATTTAATGAAGAAGTTAGGTGTATCGTAATTATGACGGTTTGTATCACAAAGATTGGTATAGCGGAGGTCCGTGCAGAAAGGGACCCCGCAGTACTGGTGACGCTTGGCCTTGGGTCGTGCGTGGGTGTCTGTCTTTACGACCGGTCAAAAAAAATAATAGGAATGGCCCACATTATGCTACCTTCAAGCATTGAGATAAAGAACAACTCCAACAAGGCCAAGTTTGCAGATACAGCAATAGAAATGCTTATTGACGAAATGCTGGAGTTGGGTGCAAACAGAAGCCTGATTACTGCTAAAATAGCCGGCGGTGCCCAGATGTTCAACTTCAAGTCAGCCAACGACCTTATGAGAATAGGAGAACGGAACATTGAGGCGGTAAAAAGGGAACTAAAAAGGCACAGGGTGAAAATAGTGGCCCAAGACGTAGGGGGAAACTACGGCAGGACCATAGAGTTTTATTCGGAAAACGGAATGCTGAGCGTTAAAACCATCGGGCACGGAATCAGGGTGATATAGGGTGATGGATAATGAGAATTTTAAAAAAGCTGCCTGGGTATTTCTCCATTACAGCACTGATTATTTCGGTACTTATAAGTGCAATAAATAGGATTTCGCCTTTGACGGCACTCTATAGGATTGTTGTTGCGGTTGTTACCTTTTATATATTGGGCTTTTGTATTTCGGCGGTACTGGCCAGTGAAGGGAGAGGAACGGAGAATAAAATGGGTGATACACCCTGCGAAAACGAAGACCCGGAGGAGTTTGAGGAACTCCAGTTTCCGGTTATTGAGACGGCGGAGCGGGATTAGCAAGGTAGGGGGTAGGCAAAATGGATACTAAAAAGCTTTGGATCCGGTACAAAAAGGAAGGCAGTCGCGAAGTCAGGAACGCTCTTATCAATCATTATATTCCGCTGGTAAGAATAACCGCCGGACGTCTTAAGAGCACGATAAGCTCGGGCAGCGTGGAAATGGATGATTTAGTAAGCTATGGAATCCTTGGCCTGATGGACGCTCTGGACAAGTTTGACTTGGATAAAAACGTAAAATTTGAGACCTATGCCCAGATGAGGATACGGGGGGCAATGATAGACCAACTTAGGAAAAACGATTGGGCGCCCCGATCTCTCAGGCAGAAGGCCAGGCGGATAGAAAATGCCTACAGGGACCTTGAGACCAAACTGGGCAGGACTCCCACCGACAACGAGGTGGCGGTTTCTTTAGGCGTTGAGAAGGACAGCCTATTAAAAACCCTTGGAGACATAAGCACTTTGTCGGTGCTGTCACTGGAGGAACTGCTTGAAAACAGGCTGGAGGCAAAGGCATCGGTGTTAAACGAAGGGAACGGCGATTCCCATAGCAGCCTGCCGGAGGAGCAGTTTGAAGCCATGGAAGTAAGAAGGTTGCTAAAAGAAGCGATAGAAAACCTTCCGGAAAGGGAAAGAGTGCTTGTCACACTATACTATTATGAAGGTCTTACCTACAAGGAAATTGGCAGAGTCCTGGAAATATCGGAGTCCAGGGTATCCCAGTTGCATACCAGAGCGGTTTTGAGAATGAGAAACCGCCTTTCGATACACAGGGCGGACTTTACCATTTAGGGGGGGTAGAAAATGCTGTTTAGGGGAAAAACATTTGAGCAAGCTGTAAACGAAGGCCTTGAGTACTTCGGTATAACCCACGAAATGGCAGAAATATTCCTTGTAAAGGGCGTGAGCCCGGAAGAAGTGGCCCAAGACGGGAGCGAATATGTAGTGGAGGTATGCCCCATAGGCGATATCTCAGTAAATGCAGACGGGAACTTCAGGCTACTGTATAAGGAGGACGGGGTATACCTTAAGGTTAATCCTCCTGTAGGGGACGGGGAGGGTATCAAGGCGCAAGATGTTAAGGACAAGCTGGATTATAAAAGAGTAGAGGACGTGGACGAGGATGCCTTAGAACGTGCTATAGCTTCCACCGAGACTGTATCCGTTAAGATAGCGCCGTATCAACAGGAGGTCAAATATTCTGCCACTCTGACGGTCGAAATAACGAAGGATAACCTCGCAGCCTACGCCGTTATGATACCCCCCGACGGGGGGGATTTGCTAACCGAGGATAGGGCTGTGTCAATTATCAATCAAAACGGAGTAACAGCAGGTATTGACCGGGACAGCATCCGGGATATGGTTACGAAAAGTATTTATGGTATACCAATCCAAGTGGCAGCGGCAGTGGAACCAAAGGATGGGGAGAATGGGTACGTAGAATTCAGGATTGAAATTGACAAAAAAAAGAAGCTAACCGTAAGTGAAGACGGTACAGTGAACTTCTACGAACTAGGACTTATTGAGAACGTAAGAACCGGACAGGTTCTTGCAAAACTTGTGCCTCCCACCGAAGGAACGGACGGGCAGGACGTAAGGGGAAATCCAATTAAGGCAAAGCCGGGTACTGCTGCAAGACTGCCAAAGGGGAAAAATACAGAAATAACCGACGATAATGACAAACTTGTGGCACTAAAGGACGGTCAGGCGAGCTATTCAAATGGAAAGCTTAACGTTTACCCGGTATATGAAGTGCCGGGCAATGTGGACAATTCCACCGGTAATATTAGGTTTGTAGGCAAGGTTGTAGTAAGGGGTAATGTGCTTACCGGTTTTGAGATACATGCAGACGGCGATATAGAAGTAAACGGGGTGGTTGAGGGGGCAAAACTTGTCTCGGGAGGAAATATTATTCTAAAGAGAGGAGCCCAGGGCAGCGGTAGGGGTGTTCTGATGTGTGAGGGGTCACTGGTTTCCAAGTTTATCGAGAATTGTTCGGTGGAAGCCGGGGGTGAAATAGTTGCCGAAGCAATAATGCACAGTACCATAAGCAGCAAATCCGCCGTAGAACTTAAAGGGAAAAAAGGCCTGCTGGTGGGAGGGAACGTTTCAGTCAGAAATGAAATACGGGCAAAAACAATAGGTTCACCCATGGCCACCACAACCTTTATTGAGGTGGGAGTGGACCCGGAGCTTAGAAAGAACATGGACATTTTGGTTAAAAAGATAGAAAAGGAAAAGAAATCACTCAAACAGGTGAATTTTAATATAAGCCTCATAGCAAAAATGGCAAAACAGGGCTATGTGCCTGAAAACAAAAAAATACTGCTCAAAAAATGTGTGGGACTTAAGTCCCAGCTGGAAGAGAATATAAAACTGAACGAGACCACACTGGCCAGAATGAAGGAGCAGCTAAATGCCATTTCAAAGGGTAGGATAGCGGTGGAAAGGATGGTTTATCCCGGTACCGTGATAGCTATCGGATCGTCCACCATGCATATCAAGGACCCTTTGGAATACGTATCCTTTTACAGGGTAGGCGGAGAGATAAAGCTTGGCTCCTTCGAGAAGTAAAAAAGGAGGGGGGAGTCCTTATGACCGTTAGGGCAGTGGATATGCAAATTGTTGTGCAAAAGGCTGCGGAAGTGGTGAAAAACAGGCATCAGGAGGATTCCAAGACAAGGCTGCAGCTGCAGCAGCAGGCTCAGTTGCTACAGCAAAAGCAACGTGTAGAAAACCGCCAGATAAAGGATGTGCAGAAAACCGAAAAAAGCATGATACACATTAACAAAGATAAAAGCGGCAGTCGGCAAAACCGCGGGCAGGATTCAAAGAAAGAAAGGAAAGATAAAGAAACGGGAAGCTACAGCTCCGGAACCATAGATATTAATATATAGAGGTGTATACAATGAATTATGGACTGCTTTTTTTTGGTATCGGCCTTGTAATTGTGGCGGTGGCACTGTTTATCGTTGATACAGTGAAAAACAGGTCCGAGATAAGAGAATTGGAAAGGGCCAATGCCCAAACGGAACTGCTTATCGAGGAACTGAACGAACTTTCTTCCATAATAGTGGATGAAATGGACAAAAAGTATAATAAGATGCTAAGCATATATAATGAACTGCTTATAACCCCCGAGAAGGATAATGAGTATGCGCAACAGAGCAGGGATAAGGCTGGCCATGCTGAAGGTATCCAGCCCCGGGATAAGAAAACTACCATCCTGGAGCTCCACAGCCTGGGGAAATCCCCAGGCGAAATCGCGGAAAGGCTGGGTACTGGCGTGGGAGAGGTGGAGCTCATAGTTAAATTAGCCGGTCAGGGAGTTGGATATAATGATAAGAACGCTTAAATACGCGCTTCTCGGGATGGGAATATGCCTTATTATGGCATCTTTCTTTAGCGGTCCGCCCCATAGTACTACAGAACCTGAAGTAGACAAACCCTTTGCCGGCGGTCCGAATTTTGTGCTGGAGCAAGGGGATGAATTGGCAAAACCGGTGGAAGACTATACCGGAGAGGTAATAAATCCTGATGAGGAGACAGAGGATAATGAGGTCCTTATTGTTATTCCCAAAGGTGCACGAGGCAGCGATGTGGCGGGGATATTACTGGAGAAGGGCCTTATACCGGACAAAGCAGAGTTCGAATCAAAACTAATTGAGCTTGAACTGGACAGGAAGATAGTATACGGCACGTACAGGATATCCCGAGAAGAGCCCCTGAAAGCAATAATTGAGGCCATTACAACCGGCAGCATATAATGCAAGGGTATTTAAATTATTATTGCTAATAAATAGGAACTGTGTTATACTACTCAAGGCAACAAAACAACGCACACCCTTTGAAGCGGGGGCCGGTGCCGAAGGGCTGTCCCTGCGGATGACGGGGGTGGAGGTTAAAAACCATAGGAGGTGTAAGTATGTCAGTGGTAAGTATGAAACAGCTGCTTGAGGCAGGAGTCCATTTTGGGCATCAAACTAGAAGATGGAACCCCAAAATGGCAAAGTACATTTTCACAGAAAGAAACGGAATCTACATCATCGATCTTCAGAAAACGGTTGAGAGGATCGAAAGCGCGTATCAGTTCGTAAAGAGCGTGGTAGCGGAAAACAAGGAAGTATTATTTGTGGGCACCAAAAAACAGGCGCAGGAGTCCATCCAGGAAGAGAGTAAACGATGCGAAATGCCCTATGTCAACCAGCGCTGGCTGGGCGGGATGCTGACCAATTTCAAAACAATTAGAAAAAGGGTGGACAGGCTGCACCAACTTGACAAAATGGAGGAGGACGGAACCTTTGATCTGCTTCCTAAAAAAGAAGTAATCAAACTCAGGCACGAAAAGGAAAAGCTTGAAAAATTCCTGGGGGGTATAAAGGAAATGAAACAGCTCCCCGGAGCCCTCTTCGTAGTAGACCCGCGTAAAGAGAGAATAGCGGTGGCGGAAGCCAGAAAACTGGGAATACCGCTGGTGAGTATAGTTGACACCAACTGCGATCCCGATGAGATAGACCATGTTATTCCCGGCAACGACGACGCAATAAGAGCTGTTAAGCTGATAACATCAATAATGGCAGCCGCTGTACTGGAAGCTAAACAGGGTGAACAAACTGCAGAGGATAATTAAGGTGAGGGTTCGCCCTTGCCTTTTATTTTTAACATTAACATAGGAGGTAGTGATAATGGTAACAGCTGCAATGGTAAAGGAACTAAGGGAAAGAACAGGAGCCGGCATGATGGACTGTAAAAAAGCCCTTGAAAAGACTGACGGGGATATTGAAAAAGCTATAGACTTGCTGAGAGAAAAAGGTCTTGCCGCCGCAGCCAAAAAGATGGGCAGGATCACTGCAGAGGGAATAGTGGATTCGTATATACACATGGGAGGACGCATCGGAGTGCTTATAGAGGTGAACTGTGAAACCGACTTCGTTGCAAAAACTGATAATTTCAAGGCCTTTGTCAAAAACATGGCCATGCAGGTGGCAGCGTCCAAACCCCTGTATGTGTGCAGGGAGGAAATACCCGCGGATACGATTGAAAAGGAAAGACAGATTCTCACACAGCAGGCGCTGAACGAGGGCAAACCGGAGCATATAGCAAGCAAAATGGTGGAAGGAAGAATTGAGAAATACTATAAAGAGGTATGCCTGCTGGAGCAACCCTATATAAGGGACCCGGAGATATCGGTGCAGCAGGTTCTTACCGAGACGATAGCAAAGATAGGGGAGAACATTTCCATAAGGCGTTTTACCAGGTACGAGATGGGAGAAGGTCTGCAGAAAAAGGAGGACAATTTTGCCGAAGAGGTAATGGCTCAGGCAAATAAATAAAAAGCTTAGAGGCATTAATAATGGGACACTTTCGTGTCCCATTAAAAAAATAAAGGAGATTAGCCGACAGAGTAGAAATTACAGATGTGGAGGTGTTTCGATGACGGGTCCCGGATTTGGAAGGATAATTCTCAAGTTAAGCGGAGAGGCCCTAGCCGGACCCCGGGGTTTCGGAATAAACTTTGAAACCATAAACCGGATCGCCCAGCAGATAAAAGAGGTTGTTGAAATGGGAGTTGAAGTGGCGGTTGTTGTAGGGGGGGGTAACATATGGCGCGGCAGGTCCGGCGAAGGGATGGACAGGACCACCGCCGACCATATGGGAATGCTGGCGACGGTAATAAACGCGCTGGCGCTACAGGACGCGCTGGAGGAACGATTGGTTGCAACCCGGGTACAGACAGCGATAGAAATGAGGCAGATTGCAGAGCCTTATATAAGAAGGAGGGCGGTAAGGCATCTGGAGAAAAAAAGGGTGGTAATATTTGCAGCGGGAACCGGTAATCCTTTCTTTTCAACCGATACCACAGCGGCCCTTAGGGCGGCGGAGATTGACGCAGAAGTAATCCTGCTGGCAAAAAAAGTCGATGGCGTTTATGATTCCGACCCGGAATCAAACCCTCGGGCAAAGAAATTTGATAAACTGAATTATTTTGACGTACTAAGGCTTGGCCTTAAGGTAATGGACAGCACCGCCACCTCGCTGTGCATGGACAACGGAATCCCAATAATAGTATTTGGACTGGAAAGCTCGGATAATATAAAAAGGGTTGTTATGGGAGAAAGGATTGGCACATGCATTGGATACATCGATCAGGGAGAGGGTGCAAAGTGACGGGCAGTAAGGTGTGTCCCAACCCGGGACAATACCAATTGGGAACAAATATAACGATGGTCAATGATAAGCGGTCAGTTTCCAGAGGTTTTACCCTGGTTAACTGATACTACTTTGTCAAATCACTGACCACTAATCACTAGTCACTACTAAAAGGAGGAATGAGAATGAATCTGGAAATCCATGATGTAACCGAAGAAAAGATGAAAAAAACCCTGAAAGTGCTCCAGGATGAACTGGCAACTGTTAGGGCAGGAAGGGCCAATCCGGCATTGCTGGACAAAATCACCATAGACTACTATGGAACACAGACGCCATTAAACCAGATTGCCGGCATTTCCGCACCCGAACCAAGGCTATTGATGATACAGCCCTATGACAATAGTACGCTGCAGAGTATTGAAAGAGAAATTCTAAAGTCCGACTTGGGGCTTAACCCCAACAGTGACGGAAGAGTGATAAGGCTAGTTATCCCGCAGCTTACCGAGGAAAGGCGCGTGGAGTTGGTCAAACTTGTAAAAAAATACGGCGAGGAAGCAAAGGTAGCCATTAGGAACGGAAGAAGAAGTGCAAACGATGAAATAAAGAAGATGAAAAAAAAGGGCGAGTTGACGGAAGACGATGAGAAGAAGGCCCAGGACTTAGTACAAAAGCTTACCGACAAATACATAGAATCTATTGATAAGACTGTCGAAAAAAAAGAAGCGGAAATTATGGAGATATAAAATGGAAATTCCGGTATTAGTATGTTATACTATTGACCGTGCCCTTGAGATTCTTAAAGAACGGGGAATAAACAACATATCCGTAACGGTCACCGGGACATGTTCGATAAAAGGGGACGGCGAGCGGGTTGATAGAGTAATAGGCCAGAGGAAAAGAAACGGTTTAGTTGAGTTGATTGTTTGTTAAATACCCCCTTTACAGGGGGTGTTTTCGGGTGGAGGTAAATGATGGATAACAAAACCAAATATCCAAGGCATGTTGCCGTAATAATGGACGGTAATGGAAGATGGGCCAGGAAAAGGGGCCTGCCCAGGGTACAGGGTCACAGGGCCGGAGTTATTGCATTGAAGGAAATTGTAAAGTACTCCCGCAGAATAGGGCTTGAGTATCTGACTCTGTACGCTTTTTCCACCGAAAACTGGAAAAGACCGGAGCTGGAGATAAAAAACCTTATGAACCTGCTCCTGGAGTATCTAAGAAACGAGCTTGAGGAGCTTAAGACCAACAATATAAAGCTAAGGATATTGGGAGATAGCTCCCAGCTCCAGGCCGAGGTGCAGCAGCAGCTAATAAAGGCGGTAACCGAAACCGCTAATAATGATGGGATGATTCTTAGCGTAGCTATTAACTATGGAGGACGGGATGAAATAATTAGGGCGGTAAAGCATATCGTCGCCGACATCTGTGCTGGTAAAGCCGGTATCGAGGATATTGACCAAAAGTTTTTCGAGGAATACCTGTATACCAAGGGGATACCCAGCCCGGATTTGGTAATAAGGCCCAGCGGCGAGCTAAGAATAAGCAATTTTCTGCTATGGCAGATAGCCTATTCGGAGTTCTGGTTTTCAGACTGCTATTGGCCGGACTTTACCGCCGAAATGTTTGAAAAAGCACTGGAGGACTATGCAAGACGGGATAGAAGATATGGAGGGGTTAACAGTGCGGATTAGAATACTAAGCGCTCTTTTGGGGATACCTATACTGGTATTTGTGCTTGTCATAGGGGGTAAGGTGCTTACCGTTGCGCTTACTATAGTATCCTTCATTGCTCTTAAGGAATTCTACGGCCTTTTTAAGAGGGTGGACGTTTTCCCCTTCCAGGCGGTCGGGCTAGTTTCCGGTGCGGTCATTAATGTGGCCATTGGCTTTTACGGTGGGACAGCCCTGGCCCATGTGATGGGAGTAATGATTGCATGCACACTGGCGTGCTTTGCCATCATGATAGTTCAAAGCAGGGCACGTATACTGGACCTTGGGGTCACGCTGGTGGGCATAGTGTACGTTTCGCTGCTTATGAGCATGATTCTTATGGTATATTCCCTGGAGGAGGGGAATATCATTGTCTGGCTTATATTTGTTGTTGCCTGGCTGGGTGACACCTTGGCCTATTTCATTGGAATAAACTTTGGTAGGCACAGGCTGTGCCCGGATATTAGCCCCAAGAAATCGGTGGAGGGGGCAGTAGGCGGCCTTTTGGGCAGCGTATTGGGTTCGGTTGCTTTCGGGATTGTAGTGGCGGAACTGTACGGGTTGGGCTTAGGTATGTTAAGGCTGGTGTGTGTCGGATTTATTGGCGGTGTTATGGCCCAGTTGGGGGACCTGACCGCTTCAATCATAAAGAGGTATGCCGGTGTAAAAGACTTTGGAAACCTGATGCCGGGCCACGGAGGTGTTTTAGACCGGTTCGACAGTATATTGTTTACCGTGCCGGTTGTATACTATATATTAGTGATTAGTGGCTAGTGATTAGGTGTTAGGGGATGAGACTATGAAAAGAATTGCGGTTCTGGGCAGCACTGGCTCTATAGGCCGTCAGACTCTACAGGTTATAGAAAACAGACGGGAGGAATTTAAAATTGTTGCCCTTACCGCCAGGGAAAACGATGCCTTAATGCTGGAGCAGATAAGGCAGCACAAACCGGCCTTGGCCGCTCTGTTGGACAAAGGAAGTGCCAAAAGGCTGAGGGACAGCCTTGAAACGGATACCGGTACGGCGGTGCTGGACGGCGAGGACGGTATAATTAAATGCGTCACCGAAAGCGACTGCGATATGGTGGTAAACGGGATGGTGGGCATGGCAGGGCTTATACCAACCCTTAAAGCACTTGAGACGGGGAAGAATATCGCCCTTGCCAACAAGGAGACTCTGGTTGCCGGTGGGCAGTTGGTGATGGACCTGGCAGCGAAAAAAGGCTTAAGTATTATACCTATAGACAGCGAGCATTCGGCCATTTTTCAGTGCATAGGTTCCACTCCGGTCTCTCAGGTAAAAAGGCTGCTGCTCACCGCATCGGGTGGGCCCTTCCGGGGGAAAACCCGCACCCAGCTTAAGAGTGTGACACCGTCCGAGGCCCTTAAGCACCCTAATTGGAGGATGGGGAAAAAGATTTCGATAGATTCTGCGACCTTAATGAATAAAGGCCTGGAGGTTATTGAGGCAAGGTGGCTGTTCAGTCTTGATGCCGACAGGATAGAGGTGGTAATACACCCTCAAAGCATAGTGCACTCCATGGTGGAGATGGTGGACGGAGCGGTTTTAGCGCAGCTCGGGAACCCGGACATGAGAATACCAATACAATATGCCCTTACCTATCCTGAAAGAAAGCCCTCAGGGCTGCCGCGGTACAACCCGGTGCTGGCGGGCAGCCTGGAGTTTCTCAGCCCGGATACCGAAAACTTTCCAGCGTTGAAGTTGGCATATCAGGCCTTAGAAGCGGGGGGGACCATGGCGGTGGTACTAAACGGGGCCAACGAAGTGGCCGTTGACCTATTTTTACGGGGTGCCATATCTTTTAATTCCATACCGGCGGTAGTGGAATGGGTTATGGAAAAACATAATAATCATAAGAACCCATGTTTAGAAGATATAATATATTGGGATATATGGAGTAGGCAGCAAGCTGCCGCTATGGTTGAAAGGGATGGTGAAAAATATTGGCATCTACAATAATTACCGCCGTGGCTTCAGTAATCATATTTACGCTGATGGTATTCTCCCACGAGCTCGGGCACTTTATTGCCGCAAAAAAAGCGGGAGTTGAGGTGGAGGAGTTCTCGATAGGGATGGGGCCTAAGGTTATATCCTGGGGCCGGAAGGAAACCAAGTATTCTATCCGGATATTCCCCATTGGGGGCTATGTAAAGATGCTGGGCGAAGAGGACAAGGCCGAGGGGGAAGGCTCATTCTACAAGAAATCCCTGGGCAGGAGAATGAGCATAATACTAGCGGGACCCATAATGAACATAGTACTGGCGATACTGCTTTTTAGTGTAATATTTTTTGTAATAGGAACCCCTACCACCGTTATAGACACGGTTATGGAAGGCTACCCGGCAGACGCGGCGGGCATAAGGCCCGGTGACAGGGTGGAATATATAGATGGCGAGAGGGTGGATTCCTGGGAAAGGCTGCAGTATCTGGTTTCCGTTTCAAAGGGAGAGCAGATGGTGGTTTTGGTTAATAGAAACGGTCAAACCATCGCCCTTGATGTGTTCCCGGTCACCGACCCCGGTACTGGGCAGAGTATAATAGGCATAACGCCTACGTCACAAAAAGACCCAATAGGCTCAATACGCCTGGGTATAACAAGAAGTTTTGAGGTTATCGCGCTTATGGTGACCTACCTTGGCCAGCTGGTGACGGGCAGAGCATCGGCGGAGGACGTTGTGGGCGCAGTGGGCGTTATCCAGCTGGTAAACCAGGCCGCAAAGACCGGAGTATTAAACGTTATGTTCCTGGCGGCATTCCTAAGCCTGAACCTTGGAGTAATAAACCTGTTGCCAATTCCAGCGCTGGACGGTGGTAAAATGGTTTTCTTGCTGTTGGAGGCGGTTATAGGAAAACCCATCGATGTGGAGAAGGAAGGCCTTATACACTTCATTGGGTTTGTATTTCTGATTCTTCTAATTATTGTGATAACCTGGAGGGATATAAACAGGTTCATTCTTTTCTAGAACGGAGTGTGCTGCCCATGCGTAAAAAGACAAGGAGACTATATATAGGAGATGTACCGGTGGGCGGAGGCAGCCCGATAACGGTGCAATCCATGACCAACACCAAAACCTCCGACGTTAAGGCTACGGTGGAGCAGATACTGGAGTTGGAAAGGGAGGGCTGCGATATAATACGGGTGGCAGTGCCTGACATGGAGGCGGCCTGTTGCCTGGGGGATATCAAAAGGGAGATTTCCATACCCCTTGTTGCCGATATACACTTTGATTACAGGCTCGCCCTGAAGGCTGTGGAGGCTGGAGCCGATGCGCTGCGCATCAACCCCGGCAACATCGGTTCGGACCGGTGCCTGGAAAGGGTGGTTAGGGCTGCATCTGCAAAGGGCGTTCCCATAAGAATTGGGGTAAATAGCGGCTCGCTGGAGAGGGGTTTGCTGGAAAAGTATAAAACACCCTGCGCCGAAGCTCTAGTGGAAAGCGCCCTGAGAAATATTAGACTTTTGGAGAATTTGGGCTTTTTTGATATAAAGCTGTCCCTTAAGGCTTCGGACGTAAACACTACCGTGAAGGCTTACAGGGTCATAGCCGAAAAGGTGGATTACCCACTGCATGTAGGGGTTACCGAGGCGGGTACCTTTGTGGGCGGCACTGTCAGGTCCGCCATAGGAATTGGCAGCCTATTGATGGAGGGTATAGGGGACACCATCAGGGTTTCCCTAACCGACCGGCCGATACGCGAGGTGGAGGTAGGAAGGGAGATATTAAAATCCCTTGGGCTTTATAAAAAGGCCAGCGTTGAGATTATCTCATGCCCCACCTGCGGCAGGTGCCAGATTAATCTAATAGAACTGGCAGAAAAGGTAAACAATATGGTAAAGGGGATAGACAAACCGCTCAAAATTGCCATAATGGGCTGTGCGGTAAACGGACCGGGAGAGGCCAGGGAAGCAGACCTTGGGATAGCAGGGGGCAGCGGAAAGGGGATAGTATTCAAAAACGGGAGAATAATAAGGAACGTGAGGGAAGACGCTCTATTGGAGGCCCTTATGGAGGAGATAGATAAATATTGACATGGGAATAAATATTATATAGTATTTATTATGATATTACGTTCCGGGCATTTCGACGGGGAATAGTAGAAGGCATATAGCCTTTAGAGAGGGGGGTACGGTGGAAACCCCCGGCCTAAACCTTCCAACCCGCCCCTTCATTTTTTCGCACCGGCGGTATGAAACCGTTATCATCCTTTGAGTGGGCCTTTGGCCAAAAAGGGTGGTACCACGGAGTCCTTCGTCCCTTTGGGGGGAGGATTTATTTTTTTAAGGAGGGAATTTAAAAATGTCCAAGCAGCAAGAGGATTATGTAAAGCAGATAACAAAGCAAAACGAGGACTTTTCGCAGTGGTATACCGACGTTATTAGGAAGGCAGACCTTGTGGATTATGCCCCGGTAAAGGGGTTTATGGTTATCAAACCATACGGTTATGCCCTGTGGGAAAATATGCAAAGAGAACTTGATAAAATGCTTAAGGCCTCCGGTCACAAAAACGCTTACTTTCCGCTCTTTATTCCGGAATACCTGCTCCAGAAAGAGGCGGAGCACGTGGAAGGGTTTGCCCCCGAAGTCGCCTGGGTTACCATCGGCGGCACCGAGGAGCTGACCGAAAGGATAGCTGTAAGGCCCACCTCCGAGGCAATAGTGTGCAGCATGTACTCCAAATGGATTAAGTCCTACCGTGACCTGCCCATACTATACAACCAATGGTGCAACGTTGTGAGATGGGAAAAAAGCACAAGGCCCTTTTTAAGGACCTCGGAATTCCTGTGGCAGGAAGGGCACACCGCCCACGCGACCGAGGAGGAGGCGCAGGAGGAAACCTTGAAAATACTGGACATATACAGGGACTTTGCGGAAAACGTACTGGCCATCCCGATGCTTACCGGTGAAAAATCCGAAAAGGAAAAGTTCGCCGGTGCTAAAATGACCTATTCGATGGAGGCGATGATGCTTGACGGGAAAGCGTTGCAGGCAGGAACTTCTCACAACCTCGGTCAACACTTCGCAAAGGTTTTTGATATTCAGTACCTGGACAGGGATGGCGAGCTAAAATACGTGTGGACCACGTCCTGGGGGGTATCTACAAGGCTTATAGGCGGTATCATAATGGTACACGGCGATGACAGGGGCCTGGTTCTACCGCCGAGGGTGGCACCCTGCCAGGTTGTGATTGTGCCCATAGCGCAGCATAAGGAGGGCGTACTTGAAAAGGCCGGTGAGATTTATGAAAACCTTTCCGAAAGATTCAGGATGGAACTGGATGACAGGGACACCTATAGCGTCGGCTGGAAGTTTAATGAATGGGAGCTAAAAGGTGTACCGCTGCGGCTTGAAATAGGACCACGGGACATCCAGAACAACCAGGTAGTAGCAGTTAGACGGGACACCGGAGAAAAAACTGTTATAGAAATGGAGGGGCTGGACAAGAAAATAGGGGCACTTCTGGAGGAAATACAAAAGGGGATATTTCAAAAAGCCCTTGAATTCAGGGACAAAAATATCCGAACGGCAAACAACATGGAGGAATTCGTTTCTATAATAGAGAGCCAGAAGGGCTTTATAAAAGCCATGTGGTGCGAAGACGCGGAGTGTGAAACAAAGATTAAGGAAAAAACCGGTGCAACCACGCGGTGCATCCCCTTTGAACAGGACAAAACCGGTGACCGGTGCGTTGTGTGCAATAGGCCCGCCGAAAGGGTTGCTTATTTTGCTAAAGCGTACTAAGGAATGGGGTTTGTTGTAAAGTATAAAAATGTGGTAATATTTATATATAAGCACCAATTACAGACAACACGGGAGGAAGGGCCATGAGAGTAACGGCTATAATTCCAGCGTACAATGAAGAAGAGAGAATAGGGACGGTTCTGGAGGCCGTTAAAAAATCCAGTTTGGTGGACGATATAATAGTAGTGGACGATGGTTCCGAGGACAAAACCGCTGAGGTTGCGTTTAATTTAGGAGTCAAGGTAATAATAAACGACAAAAACCTTGGCAAGGGCGGCGCGTTGTGCCGTGGTTTGAGAAACTGCCAGTCGGAGGTTATCCTGTTTTTGGATGCTGACCTTTGCGGGCTTGAAACGAAGGACGTAGACCACCTTTTAGAGCCGGTTCTTTCGGGGGATTATGATATGACAATAGGGATATTCGCCAACGGAAGGCTGACTACCGATCTGGCACAGAAGGTAGCACCATTTCTGTCGGGACAAAGGGCAATAAAGCGACAGATACTGAACGACATAAGTGGGCTGGAAATAAGCCGGTACGGGGTGGAGGCAGCCCTTACCCGTTACGTCAAGAAAAACAATGTACGTATAAAAGAGGTTCAGCTGGTGGACGTATCCCACGTGATGAAGGAGGAAAAACTCGGTATAATACGTGGCCTGGCCGAAAGGCTGAAAATGTACCGTGATATAGTAAAGGCCATGACCTTTAAGCTATAACTCCGGAGCCTGCACGGATACCAGACGTCCGGCACCGGGAACCAAGGGGAGATGGCTATGCTGTCGGGCCAAGAGATTTTATTAAGAATACTGTTGGCCTTTATACTTAGCAGCGTCATTGGAATGGAGAGGGAATTCGGTAACCAGGCCGCAGGTCTGCGTACCCATATACTGGTATGCGTCGGTTCCACGCTGGTGATGCTTGTATCCTTTCATTTGTTTGAAGCATATGGGGGCCAAACATCCATGGACCCGGCCAGGCTGGGGGCACAGGTGATAAGCGGCATAGGTTTCCTTGGAGCAGGAACCATTATGAAGGAAGGAGCCTCCATCCGCGGCCTGACAACGGCGGCGGGCCTTTGGGTGGTTGCATGCATAGGACTTGCGGTGGGTGCGGGTTTCTATTTTGGAGCCTTTTTGGTGACGATTGTTATAGTGATTACACTCACCATAGTAAACCGGCTGGATAAACGCATCAATAAAAGCAAGAACAACTACTCATTGACCCTGCGAGCGGAAAACGTACCGGGACAGCTGGGGAGAATAGGCGCCGCCCTGGGTAAAGGTGGCGTGTCCATAAGAAATATCAGAATGATAGAACTAAACGACTTTACGGTGGAGATAATACTGCTTTTGAAGCTGCCCGGCCAGATGGAACTGGAGGAAGTCTTTGGCATACTTAACGGGGTGGAGGGGATAAAGCAGATAGTAGATTCAAGCTAGCGGGGGGTAGACAAAAAGTGCGACAGTTCTTTAAAGGAATAGAAAAGGTATTGGTTAACGAAAAGGCCAATGAAATTCTGGTGGTGGTGGACGGGGGCCAATACCCCGGACAGGACCGGGAACGCCTTAAAAAAAAGATATCTGAGGGTTTAAAAAAGGATAGAAATACGGGGATAGAGATTGTCCGGTCGGCGAAGGAGTGCAGTTTGGATACGCTGTTTAAAAACAACTGGACTTTTTTTTGCAGTCTTTGGGGCAGGACCTTCCCCGCCGGAAGGCCATGGTTTGAGAGTTGTACATACAGGCTGGACCAAAGGCAACTTTTTGTTGAATTTGATGACCAACTGGCTATATACGCCCTTTCGGGCAGAAATTTCGAGGACTTTACAAGGAAGATAGTCGGTGCGATAAGCGGTAGGGATATATTTGTGTCCATGACGGTTAAAGAGGGGATTAAACCGGATTACGCCAAAGATGACCGGGATGACCTGCAGGATGAGGAACTGTCAGAGATTAAAAAAATAATAAGGCAGAACGTTAAAAGGGAGGCAAAAAAGGCCAAAAATAAGGTGTTAATAGGAAAGCATTTCAAGGGCACACCAAAACCCATCAAAGAAATAATACAGGATGCCGGTACAGTAATTGTAGAAGGTGTTGTATGCAGACTGGAAACCAAGGAGCTCCGGTCAGAGAGGTATTCCCTTTTGCTGTCGGTCTTCGTTACCGATTATGAGGATACAATAGAATGCAGATTTTTTTTAGATAAAGCAAGCAGGGGAAGGGTGGAGAACTCAATCGGTACAGGCGATAGGATTAGGGTTAGGGGGGAAGCCCAGTATAATAAATACGTTAGGGAAATAGTAATAGCAGGAAGGGATGCTTTTCTACTCCCCGGCGAGATAAGGACCGACCAGTGCACAGAAAAGAGGGTGGAACTGCACGCCCATACAAGGTTCAGTGCCCTCGACGGGGTCACTGCGGTGGAGGCGCTTATAGAAAGGGCCGCCCAGTGGGGCCACGGGGCCATCGCCATAACCGACCACGGGGTGGTACAGGCCTTTCCGGAAGCCTATGAAGCTTCGTGCAGGACCGGGGTCAAGGTGATATACGGTATGGAAGCGTACATGATAGACGACCTGTATCTGGAACGGCAGGTGGCCTTCGACTGGGAGGGTCACAATAGTTTTGTTGTATTCGACATAGAGACCACCGGACTTAGCCCGGCCCAGGACGAGATAACTGAAATAGGGGCAGTAAGGGTTGAAGACGGAAAAATAATCGATAGGTTTCACTCGCTAATAAACCCGGGCGTGCCCATACCGGAGAAAATAGTGGAACTAACCGGTATTACAGACGATATGGTTAAGAACTGTCCCGGGGCGGAGCAGGTAATCCCGGCTTTTCTGGAATTTGCCGGTGATGGGGTACTTACCGCCCATAACGCACCCTTCGACATGGGATTTATACAGACCAAAGCGGCCAAGCTGGGCCTTACCGTTAAAAACGAAGTGCTGGACACGCTGGCCATTACAAGAAGGCTTTTCCCATGGCTTAAAACCCATAAGCTGGGTGCGGTGGCAAGCCATTTAGGGATTAGTATGGATAGGGCTCACAGGGCGGTGGACGATGCCCGGGCCACTGCAAAGGTTCTAATAAAGTGTATGGAGCATATAAACAAGGGTAAGGCTTTCGAAACTCCTATGCAGGACCATGACCTTGTTTATAGGGAAACTTTAAAAAAGCTTAAGTCCCGTCATGTTACAATACTTGCAAAAGACCAACAGGGCTTGCGGAACCTGTATTGCCTAATCAGCAAGTCCCACCTTGATTATTTTTACAAAACCCCCAGGATACCAAAGAGCCTCCTTGCCAAAAGAAGAAAGGGGCTGCTCATAGGTAGCGCCTGCGAAGCCGGCGAACTGTACCGCGGTATCATTGAGGGCAAAAGTGATGCACAACTGGAGGAAGTGGCATCCTTTTATGACTACCTTGAAATCCAGCCGCTGGGAAACAACGGCTTTCTGGTGGACAATGGAACGCTTAAGGATATTGGGGAAATCAAAAAGGCAAACATAAAGGTATACAAGATAGGCAAAAAGTTAGGGATTCCGGTGGTAGCAACGGGAGACGTACATTTTTTGGAGCCCACCGACCAGGTATTTAGAAAGGTCATTCTGGCGGGTAAAGGGTTCGCGGATGCCGATAATCAGGCACCCCTTTATATGCGTACCACTTCGGAAATGCTTGCTGAGTTCCAATACTTGGGGGAGGACGTCGCAGAAGAGGTGGTCATAAAAAACCCCAATGCGATTAATGTAGCGGTGGAGGATGGGATACTTCCGGTACCCCTCAAGACATATCCTCCCACCATACCCGGCGCCGAGGAGGCCCTGGAAAAGTTGACCTGGGAACGGGCGAGGGAGGTTTACGGCGACCCGTTGCCCCGGATGGTGGAAGAAAGACTCAAGAAAGAACTGAGGGCAATAATAGATAATGGTTACGCGGTAATGTTCGTAACTGCCCAAAGGCTTGTTTCAAAATCAAACGAGGACGGTTACCTGGTAGGCTCCAGGGGTTCGGTGGGGTCCTCCCTTGTAGCGACCATGAGCGGGATAACCGAGGTAAACCCGCTGCCACCGCACTACCTGTGCGGTAACTGCAAGTATTCCCGGTTTTTTAACGACGGCAGTGTCGGGTCCGGGGCGGACCTTATAGACAGGCCGTGCCCAGAATGCGGAGAAATATTGGAAAAACACGGTTTTGATATCCCCTTTGAAGTGTTTATGGGCTTCAAGGGGGATAAGGAGCCGGACATTGACCTTAATTTTTCTGGTGAGTACCAGAGCAAAGCCCATCGGTTCACCGAGGAATTGTTCGGCAAAAAGAAGGTATACCGGGCGGGTACCATATCCACGCTGGCGGACAAAACCGCCTACGGTTTCGTAAAGGGCTACCTTGAAGAAAGGGGCCTTACGGTGCACAACGCGGAAATAAACCGGTTGGTACAGGGCTGCGCCGGTATCAAAAGGACTACCGGACAGCACCCCGGAGGGGTGATGATTGTGCCCCGGGATATGGATATCCACCAGTTCACCCCGGTGCAGAGGCCGGCCGATGATACTAACTCCGATGTGGTGACCACCCATTTTGACTACCGTGCCATAAGCGGCCGGCTTCTTAAGCTTGATATTTTGGGACATGATGACCCCACCATGCTTAGGATGCTGCATAAACTGACCGGCAAAGACCCCCGCAGCATCCCCCCTGACGACAGGGAAACCATGGCCATATTCAGCTCCACAGAGCCCCTGGGCATAAAACCGGAGGACATAGACTGTCCGGTGGGAAGCTTAGGCATACCGGAATTTGGCACACGGTTTGTAAGGCAGATGCTGCAGGATACCAAACCCACCACCATGGCTGAGCTTGTAAGGATAAGCGGACTGTCCCACGGTACCGATGTATGGCTTAATAACGCGCAGCAGCTCATAAAGGATGGCACCGCAACCCTAAAGGAGGTTATTTCAACCAGGGATGATATATTCATTTTTCTTGTACAAAAAGGGATGCAGCCCCAGAAAGCCTTCGGAATAATGGAAAGGGTAAGAAAGGGTAAAGGGCTTACCGACGAGGATGTGGAGGGAATGGAGGCGGTTGACTGTCCCCGATGGTTCATTGATTCCTGCAGGAAGATTAAGTACATGTTCCCCAAGGCCCATGCGGTTGCCTATGTAACCATGGCCTTTAGGATAGCCTACTATAAGGTGCACCACCCTCTGGCCTTCTATGCAGCGTACTTCACAGTGCGTGCCAGTGAATTTGATGCGCAACTCATTGTGGCGGGTAAAGAGACGGTGGTAAAAACCATAAAGGAATATGATGAGCGTAAAAACAACCTTACCCAGAAGGAAAAATCGCTGCTCACAATACTGGAAGTAGCCAGGGAGATGTACTGCAGGGGTTTTGGTTTTCTGCCGGTGGACCTGTACAAATCCGATGGAGCCCAGTTCCTAATAGTGGGCAAAAAACTGCTCCCACCCCTTACGGCGCTGCAGGGGCTGGGTCATAACGCCGCCGGCAGCATGGTGGAGGCACGAAGGGAAAGGCCTTTCATATCGGTAGAGGACCTGCAGGAGAGGGCACGGATTAGCCGTACCATAATAGATATCCTGCGGGCTCACGGATGCCTGGATTCGTTGCCCGAATCCAATCAGATTTCACTTTTTTGACTTGTATTAACGCCTTCCATATGATAGACTAGTTTGTGGAAAGTGCATACCTGTCGGACAGGAGTGGGTAAAAACCCACTCCTTACTGTTATACAGGGTCAAAGCTCTGGAATAATAAATATGGTGGTATGGAAACATAAAAATACCAGTTACTGATAAGGAAAGGGCAGGGAGGGAAAGAATTGGCAAAAATAAGAATGGAGAAAATAGTGGAGGAACTGGCGGTACCAATTATAGAGGAGAACAAATGTAAACTGGTGGATATCGAGTATGTGAAGGAAGGACCCAATTGGTACCTTAGGGTATACATAGACAAGGATGGCGGAGTAACGGTGGAAGACTGCGAAAGGGTGAGCGAGCGTTTAAGCGACCTTCTTGACCGGGAAGACCCCATTGACCACAGCTATATTTTGGAGGTATCTTCCCCCGGTATAGACAGGCCGCTAAAAACTCAGAGGGACTATGACTACTTTACCGGCCGGGAAGTGGATATTAAGCTGTATTCTCCTATGAACGGAAAAAGGGAATACAGCGGTATACTCATGGGACTTAAGGACGGTATCATCACTGTGGACACTCCGGAGGGAAAGCTGTATTTCCAGAGAGAAAAAATAGCTTCCGCCCGGCTAACTTTTAAGTTTTAAGGGGAGGTTATGAGGCTATGAATCAGGAATTCATGCAGGCTTTGGAACAAATAGAGAAGGAAAAGGGCGTAGGCAAGGAGATACTAAAAGAAGCGATAGAAGCCGCTCTTGTTTCCGCGTACAAAAAAAATTTCGGTTCATCGCAGAACGTTGATGTAAGCATTGAGGACGAGACCGGTGATATAAGGGTATATTCCAAAAAGACTGTGGTGGAGGAACCGGAGAACGACTTCATTGAAATAAGCCTGGAAGAGGCGGGCAAGATTTCCCCAACGGCAAGGCTGGGAGACATAATAGAATTTGAGGTTACGCCGAAAAATTTCGGGCGCATAGCTGCCCAGACCGCCAAACAGGTGGTTGTACAAAGAATCAGGGAAGCCGAAAGGGGAATAATATACGACGAGTTTATTAACCGTGAGAACGAGCTAGTAAACGGAATGGTGCAAAGATGGGAAAAAAACAACGTGATGATAGACTTAGGAAGGGTGGAGGCGGTGCTCCCCTCTACCGAACAGATACCCACCGAGGATTATTCGCCGGGCAGTAGGATAAGGGTTTATATAGTTGAGGTGAAAAAGACAACCAAGGGGCCCCAGATTATTGTGTCAAGGACACATCCGGGACTGGTTAAGAGGCTTTTTGAACTGGAGGTGCCGGAAATACACAATGGGCTTGTTCAGGTGAAGGGCATCGCCCGGGAGGCGGGAGCCAGGACAAAGATAGCAGTTTACTCGGTGGATGAGAACGTTGACCCGGTAGGCGCCTGTGTAGGGCCCAAGGGTGTTAGGGTTCAGTCGGTGGTAAATGAACTTAGGGGCGAAAAAATAGACATAATCAAATGGAGTACCGACGTCCATGAGTTTATTGCAAATTCCTTAAGCCCTGCAAAGGTAGTTGACGTAAGCACCGTGGAGGAACAAAAATCAGCCCAGGTAGTGGTGAAGGACTATCAGCTCTCGCTGGCCATCGGTAAGGAAGGTCAGAATGCAAGGCTTGCCGCCAAAATAACAGGCTGGAAGATTGACATAAAGAGCGAGAGCCAGGTGAAAGAAAATACAGACGACATACAGCCGGATGAAGACTTGGATGACGATGAAATGATGGAGAAAGATGAATAAACAAACGGGAGCAGCCTCCAGACTGAAAACTTGATGCCAAGTCGACAGATACTTATAGTATACAAGGGGTGATTGCCTTTGAAAAAGAAAAAAGTACCCATACGTCTCTGCTTGGGTTGCCAGCAACCAAAACCGAAAAGGGAGCTTATAAGGATAGTCCGAAACAGTGAGGGAGAGGTATTCTTGGACGAAACCGGGAAAAAATCGGGAAGGGGAGCCTATATTTGCCCCGACAAGGCTTGTCTTGACACCGCAAAAAAGACCCGAAGGCTGGAAAAATCCCTAGGCGCAAAAATTGAAGAACGAATCTATGACTTACTGGAGGAGGAACTACCCTAAAGTGAACGACTTTCAAAAGGTATACAATCTTATTGGCCTTGCCTGTAAAGGAGGAAACCTGGTGGCGGGTACAGAAAAATGTAAAAAAGCCGTTTTGAGTAACAGCGCAAAACTGGTGCTGCTTTCGACCGACTGTTCGGATAACACCAGAAAGCTGTTTAACGATAAATGTTTGTACAGAGACATACCGATAGCAATCTTTGGCACTAAAGACCGGTTGGGAAAGGCGGTAGGTAAAGACTATAGGACGGTTCTGGCAATTCTGAATGAGGGTTTTTCAAGGGAGATTATGAAGCTTATTGGTAGTTAGGGGAAATTATACCAGGGGGTGAAGGGTATGGCTAAAATTAGAGTGTACGAATTGGCAAAACAGTTGAAACTGTCAAGCAAAGAGTTGATCAAAATGCTGGCAGAACTGGGAGTGGAGACAAAGAATCATATGAGCACCATTAGCGAGAAAGAGGCAAATGCAGTAATGGAATTGATAAACGAAGAACAAGACGATGATGGGACACTTGATATAATAGAGGACGAACACGAAGAAAAGGCCGTCAAAAAGGCCAAAAGCAGGAAACCAAAAGGCAAGCCAATGGCGGATGGGAATACTGCCGGCATAAAGGACCCCAAGTCACCGGTTGCGGCAAAAAAACCTGCAGGAGGAAAGACGGTGGAGATAGGGGCAGAGGTCACTGTAAAGGGCCTGGCCGAGACGTTGGGTGTTCCGGCTACCCAAATTATAAAAAGGCTTATACCACTTGGAATAATGGCAGGCCTGAACCAAAACATAGACGGCGACATTGCAGCCGAAATAGGCAGGGAATATGGCTTTGAACTGGTGGTTAAAAAGCCGGAAAGCAGTGAAGATTACCTCTTCGAGGAAATTGACGACCCGGCCAAAATGAAACCCAGGTCACCGGTGGTTACGGTAATGGGACACGTTGACCACGGTAAGACATCACTGCTTGACAGGATAAGAAAAACAAAGGTAACCGAGCAGGAGGCCGGGGGTATCACCCAGCACATAGGAGCATACAAGGTAAAAATAGACGAGAGGGAGATAGTGTTCCTGGACACGCCTGGCCATGAAGCCTTCACCGCTATGAGGGCAAGGGGTGCCCAAGTGACTGATATAGCGATATTGGTGGTAGCGGCGGACGATGGGGTAATGCCCCAGACAATAGAGGCCATAAACCACGTCCGGGCGGCCAATGTGGCGCTTATAGTGGCAATAAACAAAATTGACAAATCCGCTGCAAACCCCGACAGGGTAAAACAGGAGCTGGCCGACCAGGGACTGCTGCTTGAGGAATGGGGAGGCGAAACAATAGGGGTTGCGGTTTCCGCTCATACCGGAGAGGGCATAGAAGACCTGCTGGAAATGGTACTTTTGGTGGCGGACATGCAAGAGCTTAAGGCAAACCCGGACAGGAACGCCGTAGGGACTGTTATAGAAGCAAAGCTTGACAAAGGCAGGGGACCCGTTGCGACGGTACTCATCCAAAAAGGTACCCTTAAGGCCGGGGATTCAATAGTGGTTGGAGCAGCACACGGTAAGGTGCGGGCGATGACCGATGACAACGGCAAGAGGATATACAAGGCCGGTCCGTCTACCCCCGTTGAGGTTATTGGCCTTTCGGAGGTCCCGGATGCCGGCGATATGCTGGTTGTTACAGAGGACGACAAAACGGCAAGGCATATCGCCCAGCAGAGGAAAGAAAGAATACGCACCACAATGCTAAGGTCTAGCCAGAGAGTATCCCTTGAGGACCTGTTCGACCAGATAAAGGAGGGCAAGGTAAAGGACCTCAATATAATAATAAAGGCGGATGTACACGGCTCTGTGGAAGCTATAAGGCAGTCCATTGAAAAGCTCAGCAATGAAGAGGTGCGGATAAAATCCATCCACGGCGGAGTGGGCGCAATTACCGAAACGGATGTTATGCTTGCGGCGGCCTCAAACGCAATAGTTATTGGGTTTAACGTAAGGCCGGACAGCAAGGCGGTCCAGATGGCAAGCCACGAGGACGTGGATATAAGGACCTACAGAATTATATACGACGCAATAAACGACTTGGAGGCCGCAATAAAGGGAATGCTGGAACCCAAGTACAAAGAGGTTGTAATAGGAAAGGCTGAGGTGAGGGCCATATTCAAGGTTTCATCTATAGGTACCATAGCGGGATGCTATGTTCAGGAGGGTAAAATCCAGCGCAACGGCGGCATAAGGGTTGTCCGTGATGGTATAGTAATTTTTGAAGGAAGGATAGAATCCCTTAAAAGGTTTAAGGATGACGCAAGGGAAGTTGTGCAGGGGTACGAATGCGGTATAAGCGTAGAAGCCTTCAACGATATAAAAGAAGGGGATATCCTGGAGTGCTTCGTTGACCAGGAGATTCCAAGATAGGGAAAGGTGATTTTATGAGCAGGAGAGCCCAAAGACTTTCTGAGGAGATAAAGCGGGAGGTAAGCGATATACTGCGTAACGGGGTAAAGGACCCGCGAGTTAATGCCCTTATAAGCATTACGCAGGTACAGGTTAGCAGGGACTTAGGCTATGCAAGGATATATGTAAGCCTCTTTGGCAGCCAAAGGGAAAAGAAGGATGCCCTTGAAGGCCTTGAACGGGCCCGGGGATTCATAAAGAGGGAATTGGGCGGAAGGCTTAAGCTAAGATGCGTACCGGACATCAGTTTCCTGGCCGACGATTCAATAGAATACGGTTCCCACATAGACCAACTGCTTAAAAAAGTTATAAAAAGTGAGGAGACCGGAAAAGAAAATGATGCTGACTGATATGGTAAAACGCCTCATGGAAAGCGGTAGCGTCGGAATTATTACCCATATACAACCGGATGGCGATGCTTTGGGTTCGGCGTCCGCCCTGGGGCTTGCCCTGGAAAGGTTGGGCAAAAAGGTTGTGATATTTAAAAATGATAAACCACCGAAGAAGTATTCCTTTTTACCGGGGGCCCATTTGGTGGTGGACTGTAAAGGTCCGGCCAATCGGGTGGAAACACTGGCGGTACTCGACTGTGCAGACTTAGACAGGCTGGGGGATGGAATACAACACTATGAAAAGGCGGGCACCGTGCTCAATATAGACCATCATATAAGCAACACCATGTTTGGGAATATGAATATGGTGGACACCAACGCTGCAGCCACCGGTGAGTTGGTATACCAGATGATAAAGTTGATGGGGATTGAATTAAACGTGGATATTGCAGAATGTATCTATACGGCAATAGCAGCCGATACCGGTTGTTTCAAATACGATAATACCACCTCCGTCACCCACGGCATTGCAGGGGAACTAATAAGCATAGGAGTAGAATCAAACCGTATATGTAGCCAAATTTTCAGCCTACGGACCCTGCAGCAGACAAAGATGCTGGGTAGGGCGATAGACAGTATAAAGACCTACCACTGCGGAAGAACCGCAATTATGACCGTAACAGCAAATGTGATGCAAGAGACCGGGTGCGGCCAAGAGGACCTGGAGGGCATTGTTGAATTCGCCCGGGATATAGAAGGCGTGGAGGTGGCGGCCCTTTTAAGGGAAACGGACGGTGGAGATATAAAAGTGGGCTTAAGGTCAAAAGAGTATGCGGACACCGCAGCAATTGCGGCTGTATTTGGCGGCGGCGGCCACAGGAAAGCTTCGGGCTGTACAATCCACGCTCCGATGGAAAAAGCAGTGACGCAACTGATTGAAGAAATTAGAAAAAGTTACGGATAAAAAAGGATATGGACGGATTTATTAATTTGTTGAAGCCCCCAGGCCCAACGTCTTTCCAGGCGGTGGGCGCAATAAAGAGAATAACTGGAGCAAAAAAGGCCGGCCACACCGGTACCCTTGACCCGGGCGCGGCGGGAGTACTGCCCGTGTGCCTTGGCAAAGCCACAAAGCTGTCCGGAATGCTTACCCAGGCTAAAAAAAGGTACAGGGCAGAGATAACCTTCGGGTTGATAACCGATACCCAGGACAGCTACGGCAAGGTTTTGAAAAGGACAAAAGCCCAAATAACAAAGGAAGAAATTGAAGTGCTCCTTAAGGGGTTCCTGGGAATCGGGCAGCAGGTCCCACCTATGTATTCGGCAGTTAAGCAGGGGGGCAGGAAGCTTTATCAACTGGCCCGGGAAGGCCTGGAGGTGGAGCGAAGTCCCAGGGATATCGAAATATACAGCCTGGACCTTGTGGAATTCTTTCCCCCCGACAGGGCGATTATAGATATAGAATGTTCCAAGGGTACGTATATAAGAACGCTATGCCATGACATAGGCACCCAAGCCGGTTGTGGCGCCATTATGTCCTTCCTTGTACGACTTAGTTCCGGTGAGTTTACGCTGGATAACGCAGTTACGTTGGAAGAACTTGCAGATGCCGCCAAAGCATATAGCCTTACCCAATTGGTACTGCCCCTTGATTACCCGCTGCAGGGTATGGCAAAGGCTGAAATCCGGGAGGATTCGCTAAGGTTTGCCCTTAACGGGAACATCCTATACCCGCACAACCTCGTGTCGGGTTTAACGGAGCTGGGCAACGGGCAGCAGCTTAGGCTGTATTACAGGCAGAACTTGTTAGGGCTGGCGGTATATAATAGGGATGGACAATCCCCCTGGATAAAAATGAAGTGCATTCTAACCGGTGCCAGGACACCGGACCATTTTAACAAACAGGTGTGAAGGGGAATAAAAATGAATTCGACTGGCTGGGGAATAGCACTGGGCTATTTTGACGGAGTACATATAGGCCACCGTAAACTTATAGAAGAACTTCTCAGGCAAAGTGGCAAAATAGGTCTCAAGACAATGGTATATACCTTCGATCGGCACCCTCAAAACGTAATTAGGCCAGACCAATCCATTCCTCTTATATATCCGCCGGAGGAAAGATACAAGATACTTCGCGACCTGGGGGTGGACAGCGTGGAGATGACCGCCTTTGATAAGTGCATAGCCAATATGACGCCGGAACAGTTTTTTGAAGACGTTCTGGTGAAAAAATACAACATGAAGTATGGAGTAGTAGGTTTTAACTACCGGTTCGGTCGCGAAGGAAAGGGAGATGTACGCCTTCTTGGCGGGCTTGCAACCGAAAGAGGAATAAGGATAGACGTAGTAAAACCGGTTAAATTGGAGGGGCAGCTGGTAAGCAGCAGCTATATTCGCCGGCTTCTTAAAGAAGGCGATATAAAAAGGGCCAATGATTGCCTAGGCAGCAACTACACCGTTTCGGGCAGAGTGGTAAAGGGAAAGGGCAGGGGAAACGGGATGGGCATCCCCACCGCAAACATAAGGCTACCCGAAGGGGTAATGTACCCTGCCAGAGGTGTCTATGCCACCAACACACTTTTTGAGGGAAAAAGATATATAAGCATAACCAATGTTGGGATAAACCCTACCTTTAACAATGACAGAACGGTTACAGAGACTTATATACTCGGCCTTAACGAGGACCTGTACAACAGATGTATAGCGGTGGAGTTCTTTGATAGAATAAGGGAAGAAAAAAAATTTGCTGGCAGGGAGGAATTGAGAAAACAGATAGAATTAGATATCAGGAAATTGGAAAACTATTTTTAATAAACTTAAATAGTGCAAAACAACCACCCCAGGTTAATGTTTACAAACATCTTGCTTTTGTGATACTATTAAATTGTTCGCTGAACCTTATGCTAGGTTTAAGGCTTCTCCGACCTTTTACTTGGTTTAAGGGGCTGATATTTGAGGAGGTGAAATAATGCTGAACAACGAAGAAAAGCAAAAAATTATCGACGGTTACAAGATTCATGAGACCGATACGGGTTCCCCGGAGGTGCAGGTTGCAATATTAACCGAAAGAATCAACCAGCTAAATGAGCATCTCAAGGTTAACAAAAAAGACCATCACTCAAGACGGGGGCTCTTAAAAATGGTTGGTAAAAGACGTGGACTTCTTAAATACCTGAAGGATAAGGACATAGAAAGGTACAGAAAGCTGATAGAACAGCTTGGCTTAAGAAAGTAAGCAGACTTAAGAAAGTAAGAATGGGGCGGGTCAAACCGCTCCATTGTATTTAAAATGCGACACTTTTGATGAGGAGGTATAAGATGGAGGAATTATATAAGCTAGAAACCTTCAGTCTGCAGTTGGCCGGAAGGGATCTGATTCTTGAAACGGGCAAAATGGCAGGCCAGGCCAACGGAGCAGTACTGGTCAGGTACGGAGACACGGCTGTCCTGGTAACGGCAACCGCATCAGAACAGCCGAGGGAAGGGATAGATTTTTTCCCGTTAAGTTGCGACTATGAAGAAAAGCTGTACTCGGTGGGCAAGATTCCCGGCGGGTTCATAAAAAGGGAAGGAAGGCCCACCGAAAAGGCTGTATTGACCTCAAGGCTTATAGACAGGCCTTTGCGACCGCTGTTCCCCAAGGGATTCAGGAACGACGTACAGATTATTGCCACCGTCCTGTCGGTGGACAGGGACAACTCGCCGGAGATAGCGGCAATGATAGGCTCATCAGCTGCCCTTTCAATTTCCGACATACCCTTCTTCGGACCCACCGGCTCGGTCGAAGTGGGTCTTATTGACGGAGAATTTATTCTTAATCCGAATATCCAACAAAGGGAGAAAAGCGTCTTAAGCCTTATGGTATCCGGCACAAAGGATGCGGTAATGATGGTGGAGGCAGGAGCCAATGAAATTTCGGAGGAAGTAATGCTTGAGGCTATCATGCTTGCCCACTCGGAAATTAAGAGGATAGTAGAGTTCATAGAGGGTATTGCTGTACAAATAGGAAAGGAAAAGATGGAGGTGCCCCTGGCCGAAATCCATCCGGAGTTGGAGAGGGAGGTCAGGGAATACGCAACTGTGCGATTGGTTGAAGCGATACTTACCCCCGAAAAACTGGAAAGAAATGCGAACATAGACAGGGTTAAGGAAGAAACGCAGCAGTACTTTGAAGAGAAATATCCCGAAAACGCTGCTGAAGTTTCGGAAGTGCTGTACGCCATTACAAAGGAAGAGGTTCGAAGGCTTATATTGGAAGAGGGAAAGAGACCCGACGACAGGAAGCCCGACGAAATAAGACCCATAGCCTGTGAGGTGGGGCTGTTGCCCAGAACCCACGGCTCGGGACTGTTTACCCGGGGGCAGACCCAGGCTTTAACAATCGCAACCCTGGGTGCGATGGGGGACGTACAGATACTTGACGGGCTTGGTCTGGAGGAATTCAAGAGGTACATGCATCATTATAATTTCCCGCCCTACAGCGTAGGCGAGACAAGGTTCCTAAGGGGCCCCGGCCGCAGGGAAATAGGCCACGGTGCGCTGGCCGAAAGGGCACTGGAACCGATGATACCCAGCGAAGAGGATTTCCCGTATACTATACGGCTAGTCTCGGAGGTGTTAAGCTCCAACGGCTCCTCTTCCCAGGCAAGCGTTTGCGGAAGCACCCTTGCTTTGATGGATGCGGGTGTTCCAATAAAAGCACCGGTTGCGGGTATTGCCATGGGCCTTATTATGGAGGAAGACAGGGTACAGATACTGTCCGATATCCAAGGCATGGAGGACTTCCTTGGGGATATGGACTTTAAGGTGGCCGGCACCGCCAAGGGCATAACCGCCATTCAGATGGATATTAAAATACAAGGAATAGGTAAGGAAATCCTTGAGAGGGCATTGGAACAGGCCAAGCAGGGGAGGCTTTATATATTGGATAAAATGCTTGAGGTAATACCCGAACCCCGAAAAGAGCTGTCACCCTATGCGCCTAAGATAATTAGAACCCTTGTGGACCCGGAAAAAATCCGTGACATAATCGGTCCCGGTGGCAGAACCATAAACAAAATAATAAACGAAACCGGTGTCCAGATAGACATAGAGGATGACGGAAGGGTATTTATCGCTGCCCCCGACAGGGAATCCGGTGAAAAGGCCCTAAAGATTATAGAGACCCTTACAAAGGACGTAGAGGTAGGGGAATTCTATATGGGCAAGGTACTAAGAATAATGAACTTTGGCGCCTTCGTCGAAATAGCACCGGGTAAAGAGGGTATGATACACATATCCAAGCTCGCCCACAAGAGAGTGGAGAAGGTGGAGGACGTATTAAACATAGGCGATGAGGTATTGGTTAAGGTTATTGAGATAGACAAGCAAGGACGGATAAACCTTTCCCGCAAGGACGCCCTTCCGAAGGAAGAAAACAGCGGTGAAACCCGGGATAACAAACGAAGGGCTAGACGCTAAAACATAAACCTTAAGTTTATGTTTTAGCCCTTCCTGGGATAAAAGCCCCATGGGCCTGCCGTAAAACGGACAGGTCTTTTGTTTTTGAGCCTTTCTAAATTCTCCCGTGGCTGAATATGCTTTTAGTATATAGGAAGGGGGATGTGTATGAAAAATTTAATACACAAACTAAGGGTTGGTAAGGCCGGTGTTTTGCTTACTATGCTTTCATTGGTAATCCTAACAGTCTTGGTATTTAGCGTTTTCCGGTACTATACCGAGACACAGCCGGTCTTTGGCGGACCCATTTACAAAGGGTCAAAGGAATCCAAGGGCATCGCCTTAACCTGTAATGTGGACTGGGGCGGTGAGTATTTGCCGGATATGCTAAAAATTTTGGACGCCGCCGGTATTAAGGCAGCTTTTTTTATAACCGGCAGGTGGGCGGAAAACAATAGTGAACTGCTGAAACTAATTTCGGACAGCGGACATATAATAGGTAACCACGGATACTCACACAATGACCATTCAAAACTCGATTACAGCCAAAACCTGTCGGAAATACAAAGGACCCAGGGGATAATTGAAGAAATCATAGGGAAAACGCCGGAATACTTTGCTCCGCCCTCGGGCGCATACAACAAGGACACTGTCAGGGCCTGTGAAGACCTTGGCTGTAAAGTGATAATGTGGAGCATAGATACCATAGACTGGAAAAAAGATGGAACCGAAAGGATAATAGCGAGGGTGGACAAAAAGATGCACGGTGGGGGTATAGTGCTTATGCATCCTACCGACCAGACTCTTGAGGCGCTGCCAACCATAATTAAAAACATCAGGGACAGGGGGTTTGAAATATTATCCCTGGAAGATTTAGTAAAAACAATTGAAAATTAGAGTAGGCCTCTATATAATTAAATAGTCTTAATTCATAACAGGAGGATAAATATGCAATATAAAAAGATGGTACTACCCAACGGACTAAGAATTCTCTATGAGGAGATACTCTATGTACAGTCGGTAAGCATTGGGGTCTGGATTGCGGCGGGCGCCAGGAACGAACAGCCTGGAATAAACGGAATTTCGCATTTTATAGAGCATATGGCCTTTAAGGGAACAAACAGAAGGAGCGCAAAGGCCATTGCGGAGGAAATTGACAATGTTGGCGGACAGCTCAACGCGTTTACGGGAAAGGAATGCACCTGCTATTATGCAAAGGTATTAAACCAGCAGATGGAACTGGCCTTTGACATACTTTCGGATATGCTCTTTAATTCGGAATTCTCCGAAACCGAGATTGATAAAGAGAAAAACGTGGTATATGAAGAAATAAGCATGTACGAGGACAACCCGGAGGAAATGGTACACGATATTTATGCCTCAAACGTTTTCAGGGGACATCCGCTGGGATACCCGGTGCTGGGGGATATTGACACCGTGAAAGGGATTGGACGGAAGGATATATTCGGCTTCCTAAGGGCCAATTATCGTCCGGATAACACGGTTATTTCGGTAGCCGGCAATGTAAACCAAAAGGAAATTGAAAGGCTGGCGGCGAAATATTTCTCGGACTGGGGTGAAAGAAGCCCGGATGCGGAGCAGCCTGTCCGGCCGGTGCTCAACTTTGAATACAACTTAAAACAAAAAGATACCGAACAGGTGCACTTCTGTATGGGTTTCAGAGGCCTAAACCAAAAGAACGAAAAACTCTATTCCTTTCTCGCCCTCAATAACCTGCTGGGCGGCGGGATGAGTTCACGGCTGTTCCAAAGGGTCAGGGAGGAACTGGGCCTGGTGTATTCCATATACACCTATCCAGCCACATACAGCGATATAGGCCTCATGACAATTTACGCCGGTACAAACCCGGCACAATTCGAAAGAGTTATACAAACCATACTGGATGAGCTTAAGGACCTTAAGAAAAACGGCGTAAAGAAAGAGGAACTGTCCAGGGTTAAGGAACAAATGAAGGGTAACTATATTCTTGGTATGGAAGGGACGGGCAGCAGGATGTCCTCAATGGGCAAATCGGAGCTTTTGCTAGGAAGGGTATTCTCCCAGGAAGAAACTCTAAAAAGTATAGACTCGGTCAGTATGGAAGATATTAGGGCGATGATAGATTACGTTATTGATTTTGAAAATATAGCCGTTACGGTTTTAGGCAGTGTAGACAAAAAAGCAAAGGAACTGCAGGGGATGATGGTATGATTAGAGTTAGGATAAAAAGGGACCAAAAACACGCAGACCTGCCGCTGCCGGAATATATGAGCGTGGGTTCCGCCGGTATGGACCTGCGCGCCGCAGTGGCGGGGCAGGTAACCATTAAACCTGGCGGCTTTGAACTGATTCCCACCGGAATATACCTGCAGCTGCCACCGGGCTACGAAGGACAGGTAAGGCCAAGGAGCGGACTGGCTGCCAGAAACGGTATAACCGTATTAAACACTCCAGGCACCATAGACAGCGATTACAGGGGAGAGATAAGGGTAATACTGATAAACCTCGGTAAGGAGCCCTTCGTTGTCAATAGGGGTGACCGTATAGCCCAACTGGTGGTATGCAAATACGAGAGGGTTATCCTGGAACCGGCCCAACACCTGGACGACAGCGACAGGGGTTCGGGAGGTTTCGGACATACCGGCATATAGAGACAAATCGTCGCATAGAATCAAAGGGAAAGGGGGATATTCTATGCGGCTTAGCCAGATAGGAGGAAAGGAGATAGTTAACCTGAACACCGGAGAGCGGCTGGGAATGGTTGCGGAGGCTGATTTAGTAATAGACAAGGCCACCGGAAACATTATCCGGCTATTAATACCGGAGGAAAGGCTTGGCTTTTCACTGTTCGGGGAGAGGAATTTTATAGAGGTTCCGTGGGAAAACGTAAAAAAAATTGGTAATGACATGATAATTATAGAGCAGGACGAAAGGAAAAAAAGAAAGGGTTTTCTGACCGTTGGATAGGCCTCTTGAATAAAGGGGCTTTTTTTTTGTGTTAATAGTGCTAATATAAACATAATGGAATTTATTTTTAGATTTTATTGGTTTAAGGAGGCCTACAATGAAAATAATTGTACAAAAGTTTGGCGGCACATCTGTGGCGACCGATAAAAACAGGAAAAAGGTAGTAGAAAAAATAGCATCCGCGTGGGAGAAGGGATACTTTCCGGTGGTGGTGGTATCGGCGATGGGCAGAAAGGGCGAGCCCTATGCAACCGACACGCTAATTCAATTTGCTACCAGCATGGAAATGGGCATAAAGCCGAGGGACCTGGATATGTTAATATCCTGCGGAGAGACCATTTCGGCAGTGATAATGGCAACGGCTTTAAACACAAGGGGCTTGAACTCGGTGGCCTTAACCGGCGGCCAGGCGGGAATAATTACAGACAACAACCACGGTGACGCCTCGGTAATAAAAGTGGATACAAGCAGAATCTACCGTTATATAGAAAGAGAAAAAGTGCCGGTAATAACAGGCTTCCAGGGGGTTACCGAGTACGGCGATATTACCACGCTGGGCAGGGGAGGCAGCGACGTTACAGCGGTGGTGCTGGGGCAGGCACTTAATGCACATAAGGTGGAAATATATACCGACGTGGATGGGGTAATGACCGCCGACCCGAGTATTACAAACAGCGCAAGGATAATAAGGAGCGTTGACTACAACGAGATTTTCCAGATGGCAGATTCCGGTGCCAGGGTGATTCATCCCAGGGCGGTGGAAATTGCCATGAGAGCCAGTCTTCCTCTGGTTATTAAAAATACCTTCTCGGATTCTCCCGGGACACTGATTACCCAATTCAAAAAGGATGACGAGAGCATACCCATGGAAGACCAAAGCCTGCTTACAGGTATTGCCCATCTTCACGACCGGGCACAAATTGTGATCGAGTACTTAAACCAAGACTGGTGCGAAGGCGAGGACGATATTCTGGAGCAGCTGGCCGACATCGGTATAAGTATCGACCTTATAAATATATTCACCGACAAAAAAGTGTTCACGGTTGACGAAAGGGACTGCGACCGGGTGGCAGAACTGTTACGGGAAAGGAATGAAAAGTTCTCCATAAGCAGAAACTGCAGCAAGGTGACAGTAATAGGTAACCGCATAAGGGGAGTGCCCGGGGTTATGGCACGGATTTTGAAAGCACTAAACCAAAACTCAATAAGAGTTTACCAGACCGCGGACTCCCATGCAACCATTTCAGTTCTTGTAAAAACCGAGGATGCAAAAAAAGCGGTGGCGGTACTCCACGACGAATTCAGACTCTAACTATAAAACGCCCTTCAAGCGGGGCGTAACATAAACGCCGGGGCTTATATTTTGCACGTTAAAGCTAATAATAATAGACAAACCACTTGCAGGATTGGAGAGGAAAAACTTTGGATAGGCGTAGAAGAATTAACGAAAGAAAGCCCCGGGGCGATAGCAACGCTAATAGCCAGAAGGAAATCGCTGAGAACATTAAATCCCTGGGAGTGTCCAACGTGCCGGCACCAAAATCCTCTATACACACCCTGGCGATAATAGGCCAGATAGAAGGGCATGTGCTTCTTCCCACCCAGAACAAGGCGACAAAATATGAGCATATTATGCCTCAGCTTGTTAATGTGGAAGAAAACAGTGAAATTGAAGGACTATTGCTACTGTTAAACACAATAGGCGGGGACGTGGAGGCGGGATTGGCGATTGCGGAAATGATCGCAAGTATCTCCAAACCAAAAGTATCACTTGTGCTGGGAGGGGGCCACAGTATAGGAGTACCCCTGGCCACCGCCGCCGATTATTCCTTTATTGCCCCCAGCGCAACCATGACCATACATCCTATAAGGATGAACGGACTGGTTATTGGAGTGCCACAGACTTTCCGGTATTTTTATAAAATGCAGCAGCGCATTACAGAGTTTATTGTAAAGCATTCGAGCATAGAGATGAAAAAACTGCAGGACCTTATGTCCGCCACCGACGAACTGGCCAACGATATAGGCACCATACTGGTGGGGAAGGAAACGGTGGAGCATGGTATAATCAACCAAGTCGGGGGTATAAAAGAGGCCCTCGGAAAATTGAAGCAATTGATTGAGGAATGCAAAAAATAGTGATATAATTGCTTTGGTTTTTCAAGGAGAAGGGTATTTTTCTAAAAGGGGGATTACGCTTGTCTTTACTTCAGTCAATCCTTATGGGGTTAGTCCAGGGCCTTACCGAGTTCCTGCCGGTGAGCAGTTCCGGCCACCTTGTTTTAGCGAATAATTTGCTAGGTATACAAACCGGAACGGGGATTCTTTTTGAAGTTATGCTTCACCTAGGCACCCTGGTTTCTGTATTTATAGTGTTTTACAGGGATATTTACAATATGGTCGCCGAGTTTTTTATAATGTCCCGGGACATTGTTAGAGGAAAGGGCCCCCGGCTTAAAAGTAGTCCCTATAGGGTGATGCTCGTTATGGTGCTTGTTGCCACCATACCCACTGGAATAATAGGCTTTTTGTTTAATGATTTTCTGGAGCGGGCCTTCGGCTCAACGCGGATAGTATCGGTAATGCTGCTTGTTACAGGTACACTATTGTACATAGCAAACGGTCTGGAAGACGGTGTAAAGGGCCCGGCCCGGATTAGGATTTCCGATGCCCTTATTGTGGGCATATTTCAAGGGCTGGCCATAACGCCGGGTATCTCCAGGTCCGGTTCCACGATATTTGCAGGCCTTCTGAGGGGCTTTACGAGGGAACTGGCCACTAGGTTTTCCTTTATTATGTCCATACCCGCCATACTGGGTGCGGCGGTGCTGGAGTTTTCCGATTACTCTGGTGCGGCGCTACCTTCCGGGCAGTTGACGGTAATGCTCGCCGGTACCGCCATGGCCGCCGTCGCAGGGACCATAGCAATTAGGTTTCTTATAGGTTTGTTAAGCAGGGGAAAACTCCATTATTTTTCGTACTACTGCTGGTTAGTAGGGCTTACCGGTCTTATAGCAAGCCTTATCATACGGTAAGACCCGGACAGCCAGCTACCGTCATCTTGCCTACGGGAAGCGCAAAGCCCTTCTTTTATCCGATGACTAACTGCCGATAATTCACCCCTTTTTTTTAAGCAATAGGATACGCAGCGCTGGACATTCGGATAACGGCTTCTAGGGCTCAGATGGTGCCTAAGGGTTCCACCTGAACCAAAGAAGCCTGTTTATATGGTAAGGACGGAGGATTTTACCGCTATATGTAGAAGTAAAAAGGGAGGTGATACCCGGTGGCAGCGGTCAGAAAGCGAAAAAATACAAAAAAGACAAAGGAAAAAATAAGGTGCGAAGTAAAGGGCATAGGTCTTACGGCCCTTGCGATACTCATTTTTTTGGGAATGCAAAAAGGTGAAGCCGGCGTGCTTGGCGGCTTCTTCAGCGACTATATATTCGGCCTGTTTGGCATAGCCGGGTACGGCATACCACTTTTTATACTCGTTGCAGGCATTATTTATTTACTGAGAATAAACACAACGGGGTTTGAGCACAAAGCCCTGGCGCTTTTTTTGCTGTATTTTTCCCTTCTTATACTTATTCATATGCTGGCGGCGGATGGGCAGCTCATTATGCTGCGAGAGGGTATAAGCCTATGGGACAACCTTAAGGAAAACTCGATGGTAGCCTTCGGATATGGTATGGAAAAAAAGGGCGGTGGCATAGTAGGTGGCATTTTTTCGGTCCTTTTTTATAGTGTGCTGGGTCCCCTTGGTAGCAAAATCTCTATGGCGGCCTTTGCGCTTATATGCGCTACAATACTTACAGACCTATCTTTTATTTCACTACTCTTTAAGCTGGTAAAGGGTGTACTTATTATGGTAAAAAACAGTGGACAGGCTCTGAGGGATTTCGTAATGGTACCGGCGGAGCCGGAAAAGGAAATAAAGATTGGTAGGCAGACGAGGCCGCCGGACAAACAACAAGAACCGGTTGAAATGGTTCAAAAACAGGAGGAGAGTATCAAAATATTCGATTACTCCAACCCCCAGAGGGCTGCATCGGAAATGGCAGCGGCTGAGACAATGGAAGAGGTTGGTTTCCATAAGACTAATATAGTAAACGAATACCCGGGATACCGGCTTCCTCCCACCGGACTTTTAAAAGAGTATGAAAGCAAGAAAACCGGTAATCGTAAAGAACTGCTGTTAAGCGCAAGGAAACTGGAGGATACTCTTAACACCTTCGGGGTGGTGGCAAAGGTTATTCAGGTAAGTGTAGGGCCCACCATTACAAGATACGAACTCCAGCCCAGCCCCGGGGTGAAGGTTAGCAGGATACTAAACCTCTCCGACGATATTGCCTTAAGTATGGCGGCCACTTCGGTGCGAATAGAAGCCCCTATACCGGGTAAATCCGCTATAGGGCTGGAAATCCCTAACAAAGAAACGGTATCAGTACTCTTAAGGGAGATAATAGAGAGCGGCGTATTTAAAAACAGCAGCTCCAATATAACGGTCGCCCTTGGGAAGGATATCGCAGGAAACCCGGTTGCGGTTGACCTTTCAGCTATGCCGCACCTATTGATAGCCGGTGCCACCGGCTCCGGCAAAAGCGTATGCATAAATAGTATTATTACAAGCCTATTGTACAAGGCATCCCCGGCCCATGTAAAACTGATTCTTATAGACCCAAAGATGGTGGAACTGAGCCATTATAACGGAATACCCCACCTTTTAGCGCCGGTGGTAACCGATCCGAGGAAAGCTACCGCCGTCCTTAACTGGGTGGTACAGGAAATGACCAGCAGGTACAAGGAATTTGCCAGGACGGGGGTTAAAGACATACACCGGTACAACCAGGTGAAACAGCTTGAAAACTCCCAGCAATACCTGCCCCAGATAGTGGTCGTCATTGATGAGCTTTCGGACCTTATGATGGTATCCCCGGCGGAGGTGGAGGATGCCATATGCCGCCTGGCCCAGATGGCAAGGGCTTCGGGAATATACCTGGTGGTGGCTACCCAAAGGCCCTCGGTGGACGTTATAACAGGAATTATTAAGGCTAATATTCCGTCCAGGATTTCTTTTGCGGTTTCGTCCCAGGTGGATTCCAGGACAATCCTGGATATGTCGGGGGCGGAAAAGCTTACAGGAAAAGGGGATATGCTGTATTACCCTGCGGGGGAACAAAAACCCGTACGGGTCCAGGGGGCGCTGGTGGAGGAAGATGAAATCGAAAAGGTGGTTTCATTCATTAAGGACCAGGTGGAGGCCAGTTACAGCGAAGAGGTAATGGATGCAGCGACGCAGAAGGATACCGGCGGTGGGGACTGCGATGACCTATTGCCCGACGCAATAGAAATAGCCCTGGACCACGGCCAGGCCTCCGCATCTCTTATGCAGCGCAAACTGAAAATAGGTTATGCGCGGGCTGCCCGCATCATAGACCAGATGGAGGAAAGGGGAATAATAAGCGGCTTTGAAGGCAGTAAACCCCGAAGGGTGCTGATGACCAGGGAGGACCTGGAAGAGGGTAGCCGGTCGGAGGAGTGAAAGGGGAAATTAAGAAATGCATTACGTATCAGTAATAACACTGGGCTGTCCCAAGAACCAGGTGGACAGTGAAATGATAAAGGGACTGCTACTTACGAAGGGGTTCCGTTATGCCGACCGGCCGGAAGACGCTGAGATAATAGTGGTTAATACCTGCGGGTTTATCCAGGACGCCAAACAGGAATCAATAAATACGCTGCTTGAAATGGCCCACTACAAAAAAGAAGGAAAATGCATCCTGCTGGTGGCATCGGGGTGCCTGACCCAGAGATATGCAAGGGAATTAATGAAAGAGATACCCGAGATAGACGCGGCACTGGGAACAACTAGTTTTCCAAGGATAGTTGAGGCAGTGGAGCGTTCTCTTAAGGGAAAAAGGGTGCTTAATATTGGACACCGGGATGCTGTAATACCGGAGAATCTGCCGCGTAGCATACCCCGGGGAGCCCATTACGGATACCTAAGGATTGCCGAAGGATGTGATAACCACTGCAGCTACTGTATTATACCCAAGCTACGGGGGAAATACAGGAGCCGTCGGGAGGAGGATATAATAAGGGAAGCCGAACACCTTGCGGACGGCGGGACAAAGGAACTGATACTCATCGCCCAGGATACCACCGGTTACGGCAGGGACCTGTACAATGAATCAAGGCTGCCGAAACTTCTTGACAGGCTGTGTGATATAGAAGGCCTGGCCTGGATAAGACTTCTTTACTGCTATCCCGACGGTATTACCAAAGAACTGATTGATACGATAGAAAAACAGCGTAAGATATGTAAATACCTTGATATACCCATACAGCACGCCAGCGATAGAATACTAAGACTTATGAACCGGAGAACAACCGCCGCCCAGATAGAGAAGCTGCTAAGCACCATAAGGAAACGTATACCGGAGCTTGCGATAAGAAGTACTGTAATAGTGGGCTTCCCCGGTGAAACTGATAAGGACTTTGAAAGGGTGCTGTGTTTTGTGAAAAGGGGCTATTTCGACCGTCTTGGAGTGTTTACCTACTCACGGGAAGAGGATACCCCCGCCTACAACATGAAGGACATGATACCACAACGACTGGCGGAGGAACGAAAGGAAATCCTTATGCTGGAACAGCAGAGAATATCTCTAAAGAACAACGCTTTGCTTGTAGGGCAAGAGGTGGAGGTTATAGTTGACGGCAGGGATGATAGCCGGTATTGTGGCAGAACATACCGGGATGCGCCTGAAATAGACAATCTGGTACTGTTTGCTTCCGATAGGACGAAAGAAGCGGGAGACTTTGTTAGCGTAAAGGTTAAACGCGCGTTTGAATACGATTTGGTTGGGAGAGTGGTCGAATGAATTTGGCTAACAGGCTGACTCTGCTCAGGATAATACTGGTCCCTGTGTTTATGGTATTTTTGCTCAACAAGATTACCTACGGCGAGTACCTGGCGGCGGGAGTTTTTGTTATTGCAGCACTAACCGACAGCCTGGACGGTTATATTGCAAGAAAGCACAACCAGGTAACCAAACTGGGAAAGCTTATGGATCCCCTTGCGGACAAGCTGCTTATTACCGCAGCCCTGATATCGTTGGTGCAGATGGACAAACTGTCCGCGTGGATTGTTATGGTGATTGTGGCACGGGAGTTTGTGGTGACGGGACTAAGGAGCATAGCCGCCTCGGAGGGTCAGGTCATCGCGGCCAGCATATGGGGCAAGCTAAAGACCATATCACAGGTTGTGGCGGTGGTTGCAATCATACTTAATAATTATCCCTTTAAGCTGATAAACGTCCCCTTTGACGAAATAGCTATATGGACAGCGGTTGTCCTTACGCTTGTTTCGATGGTGGATTATCTATACAAGAGCAGAAAGATATTTATAAACTCAAGGTAACTGTATACAACGCGTTAATAGTATTACATTCCCTTATCTGTCGCTTAAGAGGGCTAAGCCCTAAGAATCCGATTCTGTCATTCTGAACGTGGTGAAGAATCCGACTCTGTCGTTCTGAAGACGAAGTCCGAAGAATCCGGCTTTGTCATTCTGAACGTAGTGAAGAATCTTATGTTTCAACAACCTGAAGATCCTTCGTTTCACTCAGGATGACAGGCGTTGTGCAAGGTCCTTCGTTTCGCTCGGGATGACATGCTAGGAAATGGAAAGTTTCAAATGCCGTTATATATTGAAGACGGCTTCGGATTATAAATAACAAACAGGAAGGAAATGACCATGAAATCTGAAATAATATCCGTTGGAACCGAACTGCTTTTAGGCAACATAGTAAACACAAACTGCGCATTTTTATCCGGCGAGCTGGCAAAACTAGGCATAGACGTGTATTTCCATGTAACAGTCGGGGACAACCGACGAAGACTAATGGAAGCTGTAGGCGAGGCCATGGAACGCTCAGGCCTTATTATTACCACCGGTGGCCTTGGCCCTACCTCCGACGATATTACAAAGGAAACCATAGCCGAGGTAACAGGAAGAAAGCTTATACCCGACGAAGCGGAACTCGCCAAGCTTAAAGCTATTTTTGCAAGAACCAATAGGGAAATGACGCCCAACAACATAAAACAGGCCTACGTGCCCGAGGGAAGCCTGGTTGTTGGCAACGATAACGGAACGGCTCCAGGGATTATACTGGAGCTTAACGATACAATCATAATAATGCTGCCCGGGCCTCCCATAGAGATGAAACCCATGTTTAATGAAAAGATTGTTCCGTACCTGAAGGAAAAATCAAGCACCTCACTGGTATCGGTTACCCTCAAGTTTTTCGGCATAGGAGAATCCGCCTTGGAGCACCAACTGTCTGATATGATAGAGAGCCAGTCCGACCCTACCATAGCGCCCTACGCCGGTGACGGCGAAGTTAGTGTGCGTATTACCTCCCGTGCCAAAAGTGGCGAAAAGGTCCCGGGGTCCATTGTAAGGGTTACTGATGAAATAGAAAAAAGGCTGGGAGAGTACATATATTCTTATCATAACCGGTCGCTGCAGCAGGTTACAGCGATGCTTCTTATGGAAACGGGCAAAACCCTTGCGGTGGCCGAATCCTGCACCGGCGGTAAACTGAGTGCCCTAATAACCTCGGTGCCCGGCGTTTCCAAGTCCTATATGGGGGGAATTGTAAGCTACAGCAACGAGGTTAAACAAAGCCTTTTGGGCGTTAGCCGGGAAACCCTTACCAAGACCGGGGCGGTGAGCAGTGAGACAGCTCTTCAAATGGCTGACGGGGTAAGGAGGGTGTGCGGCGCTGACATAGGGTTGTCGGTTACAGGAATAGCCGGCCCCGAGGGGGGCAGCGACCAAAAGCCGGTGGGCCTTGTGCATATGGCCCTGTCTGCCGAGGACGGCACATTGACCTGGGAACGCAAGTTTTCCGGAAACCGGGACAAGGTCCAAACCTTTGCCGCCAAGAACGCGCTAAACCATCTGCGGCTTTACCTTTTAAATACGGTAACAAGTATTGACAAAAGCAGGTATTAATATATAATACATATAGAACATTTGTTCTTACTTTTGCAAAGGTGGTGTTTATATGACTAATGAGAAGGCAAAGGCCCTTGAATTGACCATAAACCAAATAGAAAAACAGTTTGGAAAGGGTTCGATAATGAAATTGGGTGACCATAGGACAAGCTTAAACCTGTCCTGCATACCGACCGGCGCCCTAAACCTGGATATCGCCCTTGGAATAGGCGGAGTTCCCAGGGGAAGGGTAGTGGAGGTTTTTGGTCCCGAATCCTCCGGTAAAACAACGGTTGCGCTACACATAATAGCCGAAGCTCAAAAAACCGGCGGCAATGCGGCCTTTATAGACGCAGAGCACGCGCTGGACCCGGTATACGCCAGCAACCTGGGCGTCGATATAGAAAACCTTATAGTATCGCAACCGGATACCGGTGAACAGGCCCTGGAGATAGCCGAAGCCCTTGTACGCTCGGGGGCCCTTGACGTAATAGTAATTGACTCCGTTGCGGCCCTGGTCCCGAAGGCTGAGATAGAGGGGGAGATGGGAGACGCCCATGTGGGGCTGCAGGCAAGACTTATGTCCCAGGCCCTACGTAAACTGGCCGGGGCAATAAACAAGTCCAAGACAACCGCTATATTTATCAACCAGCTTCGGGAGAAGGTGGGGGTTATGTTCGGAAACCCGGAAACCACCCCCGGCGGCAGGGCGCTGAAGTTTTACGCTTCGGTAAGGCTGGACGTGCGAAGGATTGAAACGCTCAAACAGGGTGACGAAAGCATAGGAAACCGCGTCAGGGTCAAGGTTGTTAAAAACAAGGTAGCGCCCCCCTTCAGACAGGCCGAGTTCGATATAATGTACGGTAAGGGAATCTCCAAGGAGGGAGCCCTGCTGGACGTGGCAATAAATGATGGTATAGCACAAAAGAGCGGTTCCTGGTATTCCTTTGGAGATACAAGGCTGGGACAGGGACGGGAGAATGCGAAACAGTACCTGCTGGAGAACCCTGAGGTTTGTATGCAGATTGAGGAAATGGTCAGGGAGAGACACGGTTTAAACGCCCGGCCGAAGGAAGCAGCGGGGGAGCTAAATACTGACGATTAGGCATAGGTGGCGGACTGTCCGAAAACCCGGGACGGTCCGTAAATTTTTTTGCCCTACAGCATAACCGGAAAAAATGAGGTGATACATAGATGGAAGACTATAATAAGGGGTTTGCAGTGGCCTTAAGGTATATTGCAAACAGAATGAAGACCGAAGAGGAAGTTAGGCAAAAACTCAAAGCAGGCTTCTGTGAGCAACTGACAGAACAGATAATTGCAAGGCTTAAGGAAAACGGCTACATTGACGATTCCAACTATGTGACCTGTTATATAAGAGACAGAATCAGATTCAACCCCATGGGGCGATTAAGGATTAAAAAGGAGTTGCTAAGCAAGGGCATTGCAAAAAGCCTTATTGAGGAAAACCGCGAGTATAATGCCATAGACGAGAGCTCTCTTATAGAAAAAATGCTGGATACAAAATTGTCCCATTATGACTTGAAGGATGGCGCCCACTTGAGGAGGGTACTGGGGTACCTGTCCAGAAGAGGTTTTGGATACGGTAGCATAAATTCTGCCATTGCAAAGCGCAGGGGCGATTTTTCACCGTAAACCAAAACAGGACTGCCGCATTTTGCCACCGCAGTTAGCAGGTCTTAGGAGCGAGCCATTCAACTTGACATAAATAACAAAAGAATATAAAATTATTACGATACGGTAGTATTGTGCCAGAATTGTTTTCTGTGATTAAGAAGTCTTTAAGAATGAATATACCTTGGTTAAAACTGAATTAGAGGGAGGTGTTGCAGTATAGACAAGCTTATAATAGCATTAATAGCATCTCTGGTTGCTTTTTTTGCCGGATTCCTGGTGAGGAAGATAATAGCGGAAGCCAAAATTACCAACGCGGAGGAACTGGCAAAAAAACTGGTTTCAGATGCCGAGAAAGAAGCTGAGACGCTAAAGAAAGAGCAGCTGCTTGAGGCTAAAGAGGAAGTGCACCGGCTGAGAAACGAATTTGAAAAGGAAGCCAGAGAGAGAAGAAATGAACAGCAGAGGATTGAAAGAAGGCTTATTCAAAAAGAAGAATCCCTTGACAAAAAAATAGATGCGATTGAAAAGAAGGAAGAGACGCTAAACCGCAGGGACGAAGACACAAAACGACATCAGGAGTACATCCGGGACCTTTATGAGAAGCAAAAAAAAGAACTCGAAAGGATGTCGGGCCTTTCGTCGGAGGAAGCGAAGGAGATTCTTTTTAATGATATAAGAAAAGAAATTGAGAAAGATGCTGCCATAATGGTTAAGGAAATTGAAGCACGGGCCAAGGATGAAGCGGATAAAAAAGCCAGGGAAATAATAACCTGCGCTATCCAGAAATGTGCGGCAGACCATGTTGCAGATACTACCGTTTCTGTAGTACAGTTGCCGAATGACGAGATGAAGGGACGAATTATAGGGCGAGAAGGAAGGAACATAAGGACCCTTGAAACCCTTACCGGAATAGACTTAATAATTGACGATACTCCCGAGGCGGTTATACTTTCCGGTTTTGACCCGATAAGAAGAGAAATCGCAAGGATTACGCTGGAAAAACTCATTGCCGACGGGAGAATTCATCCTGCCAGGATAGAAGAGATGGTGGAGAAGGCAAAGAAAGAAGTTGAAGTGAAAATCCGGGAGCACGGCGAACAGGCAACCTTCGAAACCGGAGTACACGGAATACACCCCGAAGTGATAAAATATCTCGGCAGGCTGAATTACCGTACCAGTTACGGACAGAATGTACTTAAACATTCTATCGAAGTAGCACAGCTGGCAGCGTCCATGGCTGAAGAATTGGGCGGGGATGCCAAACTTGCCAGAAGGGCGGGCCTGCTTCATGACATCGGTAAGGCGGTAGACCATGAGATGGAGGGGAACCATGTACAGATAGGTGTAAGTATAGCCAAGAAGTACAGGGAATCCCACGAGGTGATACACGCGATAGGAGCCCATCACAACGATATAGAACCCACCACCATTGAAGCGGTGCTTGTCCAGGCAGCGGATGCCATATCCGCCGCACGGCCGGGCGCAAGGCGGGAGACGCTGGAGGCCTATATCAAGAGGCTGGAGCAGCTTGAAGAGATAGCCGGTTCCTTTGAAGGCGTGGATAAGTCCTACGCGATTCAGGCGGGCAGGGAGATACGGATTATGGTAAAACCTGAGGACGTCGGCGATTCCGATATAGTGTTCATAGCCAAGAATATCTCCAAAAGAATTGAGGAAGAACTGGATTATCCCGGTCAAATCAAGATAAACGTAATAAGGGAAACAAGGGCAATTGAATACGCAAAATGAGCAACAGAAAACGCCAACCCACCCGTGAGGGTGGGTTGTTTATCGTTTTAAACAGGCCTTTGGCTAAAATATTCTATATTTTAAAGGGTTTTTTTACTATATGTAGAACAATAAACAAAGGTGCATTAATTTATTAAAAGGGGGCTTTTATTGATGGATGTATTAAAGGTGTCAGCCAAATCAAATCCGAACTCGGTTGCCGGGGCTTTAGCAGGTGTTCTCAGAGAAAAGGGGAACGCCGAGATGCAAGCCATTGGCGCCGGGGCTCTCAATCAGGCAGTAAAAGCAGTGGCAATAGCCAGGGGATTTGTTGCTCCCAGTGGAATGGACCTTATTTGTATACCGGCGTTTACCGATATTTTGATCGATGGGGAAGAAAGAACGGCTATTAAGCTCATTATAGAGCCGAGATAGACCGGAAAAGTGTCTTTCAAAAACCTGCTCTTAACCAGGCAGGTTTTTATTATATGATATCTACCGGCAAAAATTATTCCAATTCCTTATCTGGAACACCGGCAATAGGTGTGTGGGAGGAAGGATAACAATCGCTTATATCACAAAGGGGTTTTTGGGATATAATAGAACGGATGAGAAGTTAGATGTGACATTTCACATCACAATTAAGGAGGTTACAAATGTCAAAGGCGGATTTGCATTTGCACACCAGCAGGTCGGATGGAGTACTCTCTCCCTACCAAGTGGTGAACCTGGCATCTAAACGCAAACTGGCCGCTATAGCCCTGACCGACCATGATACAGTCGAGGGTATCCCGGAAGCCCTAAGGGCGGGAGAAGAGTTTGGCATAAGGGTGGTTCCGGGTATTGAAATAAACACCAGCGCCGACAACGGAGAACTGCATATACTGGGCTATTACATAGACCATACCAACGCAGTCTTCACTAGCTCATTAAAGGAACTTAAAAGAGCCAGGATGCGCAGAATCCTAAACATTATAGAAAAGCTCAACCGACTGGGTTTGGATATAACAAGGGAGCAGGTACTATCAAGGGCCGGCAAAGCCGATACCATAGGAAGGCCCCATATAGCCAGGGTACTGCTTGACAGGGGCTTTGTTTCAAGCGTTAAAGAGGCCTTCGAAAGGTATATAGGCCACGGACGACCCGCCTACGTCGAAAGGTACAAGCTGATGCCCCGGGAAGCCATTGCGCTTATTGAAAGCAGTGGCGGTGTACCTGTTCTTGCCCACCCCGGAGTACTAAGCAGCGTTTCTTATATAGACCTATGCATCGAGGAAGGGATACAGGGTATAGAAGCTTTCCATTCCAAGCATGACCCGGGCCAGGCCGATGCCTTCGTGGAAATAGCCCGCCGTAATAACCTTATAGTCACCGGGGGTTCCGACTGCCACGGGGAATTAAAATTCGACGGAGACTTGCTCATGGGCAGGTTTACGGTGGATATTAAGGCGGTGGACAGCCTGAAAGAAATTGCGGATAATAACAAAGAGGCTTTAAAACCGGTGAAAGTAAGATAAAAGACCAATGAAAAAATTAAAGGTGTGATGCAGGAAATGCTGGAAAAACATATTGGGAGGGAACGAAATGACGGATACCACCATTAGAAATCTTAAATACCACCAAGACAGCGAAGTAACATTAAAGGGCTGGCTGCACAACAAGAGGTCCAGCGGAAAGATCGCGTTTTTGCAATTAAGGGACGGTACGGGTTTTGTTCAGGGGGTTGCGGTAAAAAACGAGCTGCCGGAGGAGGTGTTCAGGCTGTGCAAGGATATCACCCAGGAAACCTCTGTCATTGTAAAGGGTATTGTCCGGAGGGACGAAAGGGCACCCAGCGGCTTCGAGATCTCTGTTACCGACCTTAAGGCCGTTTCCCCGTCGGAGGAATACCCTATCACAAAGAAAGAACACGGAATAGAGTTTCTGATGGACCATCGCCACCTGTGGATGAGACATAAAAGGCAGCACGCCATTCTTACAATAAGGGCCAGAATAAACAGAGCAATAAGGGAATTCCTTGACGGAGAGGGCTTTATTCTTATAGAGACGCCAATTATCACCGCAAACAGTTGCGAAGGTACCACAAACCTCTTTGAACTGGATTATTTCGAGCAGAAAGCCTATTTGTCCCAGACGGGACAGCTGTACAATGAGGCGGCGGCCCTGGCCTTTGGAAAGGTTTACAGCTTCGGCCCGACCTTCCGGGCGGAAAAATCCAAAACTCGTAGACACCTCAACGAATTCTGGATGATTGAACCTGAGATGGCCTATTTTGATCATCAGGCAAATATGGAATTGCAGGAACGGCTTATTGAATATATAGTAGGTTCGGTGTTGGAAAACTGCGCCATGGAGCTTAAAACCCTAAATAGGGATACTGGCCGCCTCGAGATGGTAAAGGCACCCTTCCCAAGGATTACATACCACCAGGCTGTGGAAATGCTAAAGGAAGGCGGTTTCGATTTTGAATGGGGCGGAGATTTTGGTGCCCCCGATGAAACCTTTATAGCCGAGCAGTTTGATAGGCCGGTATTTGTGGAAAAATTCCCGGCAAAGATAAAGGCCTTTTATATGGAACCTGACCCGGAAAACCCGGAGGTGGTACTGGGCGCCGACCTGCTCGCACCGGAGGGATACGGGGAGATTATAGGGGGCAGCCAGAGGATACACGACTATGACCTGCTGCTAAAAAAGATTGAGGAAGAGGGCCTGCCGGTCGAGGACTACATGTGGTACCTGGATTTAAGGAAATACGGCTCTGTTCCGCATTCAGGCTTTGGACTGGGACTTGAAAGGACAGTGGCCTGGCTGTGCGGCATAGACCACATTAGGGAAACAATACCTTTCGCAAGGATGTTAAACAGGATAACACCATAGTATTACCCGGTGCTGCGTTTGCCAATATACGGTATAATATGCCGTATATTGGCTTTTTTATGACTTATAGCAATATATTTAATAAAAATTTTAGTATTATAGAAATATTAGAAGGATTTTTGATTTTTAATTAGAATATATATCTAGTATCAAGATTTTGCATCTTACATGAAAAATAATAGCGGCTAAATTTGTAGTACATATACGGAAAAAGCATCATAAAGAAAAAAGTAGAAAGTTGGTGATAAAAATGTTACCTAGCAGGAGACATTTTTCGGATTCCTCATGAAATTTAAGTCGAATTTGAGCAAAATCATTTTATGTGGAATCTAGCATTAGAAATTGTTTGAATGGGAGTGATAACATGTCAATCAAATTAGGGTTTATTGGTACGGGAAATATGGGTTCAGCATTGATAAAAGGAATATCGGCGTCTGGACTTCTAAAGGCTAGCGACATATATATCACCGACATTGACACTAAAAGAGCAATAGAACTCTGCGAGGAAACAGGCGTCAATCGATTAGACAGCAATGCAGAAATAGTAGAAAAAACAGACGTTATAATGCTTGCAGTAAAACCGAATATAGTCGAAATCGCATTATCCGATTGCAAGGATAAATTCGATACCCAAAAAATTCTAGTTTCGGTAGCTGCCGGAGTTCCAATAAAAAAATATAAAGGTATTATCGGTGAAGATAAAAAAGTTATAAGGGTAATGCCGAACACGCCTGCACTTGTGGGAGAGGGAATGACGCTACTTTCGAAGTGCAGCAAGGTTACCGAAGATGAACTGAAGACTGTGCAAGGCCTATTCGACTGTGTTGGAAAAACAGAAATATTAGACGAAAACCTTATGAGCGAAGTAATTGCCCTTACCTCAAGCAGCCCTGCGTATATATTCATCCTTATTGAGGCTATGGCTGACGGAGCGGTGCTGTCGGGGATACCACGTCCACTTGCATACAAATTGGCTGCCCAAGCTGTTCTAGGCTCTGCCAAGATGGTTCTTGAAACAGGAAAGCATCCAGGAGAATTAAAGGACCAGGTATGTTCCCCTGCAGGTACCACAATAGCAGCAGTAGCCAGTCTTGAGGAGGATGCTTTCAGGTCCACTATAATTAAGGCCATGGAAGCCTGTACCAAAAGGGCACTAGAATTGGCGAAACTATAAAAACGCAACACTTTTGATACAATAGGCTCACGTATTTCTTAATTGCCTGGGGAGGTAAATACAATTTTTATATAACAATGAAAGGGGGCAAATAAGCTTTGAAAATTGTAGCCACAAAACCGGAACTATGTATTGGTTGTAAGGCGTGTGAGGAAGCTTGTTCAAAGGTGCTGTTTAAAGAAAACGACCCTGAAAAATCTGCAATAAGGATTACCGAAAACGAAGATGGCGGGTATGATATCAATGTCTGCAATCAATGCGGCGAATGCATCAACATCTGTCAAGTCCAAGCAATAACAAGGAACTAGAACGGAATAGTTATGATCGACAAGGACAAATGTGTACAATGTTATGCATGCGTAGGCTTTTGTCCGATTTTGGCAATGAGATACCAAAAAGACATAGTAGGTCCGTTTAAATGCATATCGTGTGGTGCATGCACCAGGGCGTGCAGTACTGGTGCCATTTTCATGGAAGAAGTTTAGAGTAGAGGAGGGATTATATATTATGGCATGTAAAAAAACCGGTAAAAAGTTGCATGAAAGTAGCTTTGAAAAAAAGAAGATTTACAGGGGATATGCAGACAGGTCCTTGTATGTGAACCTGTCGACAAACGAAGTTAAGATAAAACCCATTTCTGAAGAAATGAAAGCTAAGTTTACCGGGGGCAGGGGTTATGGGATGAAATACCTTTGGGATGCAGTCACCCCGGAAACCCGATGGGACAGCCCCGAGAACGAATTAATCATTGTCCAGGGTCCAATAAACGGTATAACCCAGTACCCGGGGTCGGGTAAGTCCTATGCGGTAACCATATCACCATTAACCGACCTGCCGGTGGACAGCAATGTCGGTGGATATTTCGGCCCACTGTTCAAATTCTGCGGCTTCGATGCCCTTGAGATTCAGGGTAAGGCCAAAGAAGACGTAATAATTTTTATAGACGGGGACAACAATAAAGTAACGATAGAAGAGGCCCCAAAGGGATGCGCAAATAGCCATGAGCTGGCGGAAACCTTGACCGAAATGTATGCAGATTCTGAGGAAGATAAGAGAAACATTTCCGTTGTATCGGCCGGCCAGGGGGCGGAACATACCCGTATAGGTATCCTGAACTTCTCCTATTACGACCTGCATAGAGGTAAATGCAAACTGAAGCAGGCGGGCAGGGGAGGAACCGGGACGGTATTGAGGGACAAAAAAATAAAGGCCATTGTAGTCAAAAATACCGGTGTAAAGGGCGATTGGAACAACCCGGCCGACATGGATACAATAATAAAATTGGGTATAAAACTGCACAAGGAGATTCACGATTTAGACGACAAGCAGTGCAGGATGAGGGTGCATGGCACCACCCAACTGGTAGATGCAATGAACGCCCACGACCTGTTGCCCGTTAACAACTTCCAGTACGGGGAACACCCCGAGGCGCCAAAGCTTGGTAAGGAGAGTTTCGAGAAAATGTTTGACCTGGGCAAGCCGGACGGATGCTGGCTCGGTTGCACGATGGCCTGCGCCCATGCACTTGCAGATTTTGAGATTAAGACCGGTCCTTACAAGGGGCAAAAAGTGTTCACCGACGGGCCAGAGTACGAAACCCTTGCGGGCGTCGGCTCAAACTGCGGAATATTCGATCCGGTAGCCGTTTCCGAGACAAACTTCTACTGCGATACTTATGGGATAGACACCATTTCCTTTGGTACGCTGTGCGCCTTTATTATGGAATGCTATGAGAGGGGTATAATAAACAAGGAAATAACCGGAGGCCTGGAACTAAACTTTGGCAACTGGGAAGCTCAGATGGAGCTATTGCACCAAATGGCCAGGGGAGAGGGCTTTGGCGTTGTGGCTGGCCAGGGTGTCCACCGCATGAAAAAGCTGTTCGTCGAGAAATACAGTGCCGATAAGGATTTCTTGCACGATATAGGGATGGAAATGAAGGGCCTTGAGTTTTCCGAATACATCTCCAAGGAATCCCTAGCACAGCAGGCTGGGTACGGTACTGCCAATAAGGGGCCCCAGCACGATGAAAACTGGCTGATATTCATGGATATGATAAGGAACCAGATGCCTACCTTCGAAGATAAGGCGGAAGCCCTTCACTATTTCCCGCTGTTTAGGACCTGGTTCAGTATTGCGGGCATATGCAAGCTGCCCTGGAACGATATAATGCCTGCGGATAACCACCTAACGGATGAACCGGCTAAGGTTCCGGAGCACGTTGACAACTACGTGGAACTTTTCAAAGCAGTAACCGGCAAGGATTTCTCAAAGGAGGAGATGTTGCGCCAGTCCGAAAGGGTATATAACCTGCAGAAGGTATTATGTCTCAAGATGGGTAAAGGACTCCGTGAATATGACTATCCACCCTATAGGGCAGTAGGGCCGGTCACAGTGGAAGAATACGAATCCCGCAGTGAACGGTACGATAAGCAGCTTAAAGAGAAGGTGGGTATAGACCCCGAAGGAATGACTGTTGAGGACAAAATAAAAGCCCTTAGGGAGTATAGGGAAGATCAATACCAGACCCTGCTGGATGTAGTTTACAAGAGGCGAGGATGGACCAAAAACGCGATACCCACGTTGGAAAAGCTTGAGGAACTGGGTATCGACTATCCGGACGTAGTAGAAGTCGTTAAAAAGTTCCTGTAGTAGAATCATTTTGTAAGGCGGAGGTAGTATGTTAAAGGTAAATGATAGGGAGATGAAATGGCAACAGGGGATGACGGTGGAAGATGCCATCAGGTTTGCGGAATACCCCGAGTACAATTACCCGATACTTGTGGTAACGCTTAACGGTGTCCATGTAAAAAACGATACGTTCAACACGACACCGATAAGTGATGGCGACGTGATAAAAATAATGCAACC
>JAAYJF010000045.1 GCA_012523075.1 Clostridiales bacterium
AGCTGGAGCTGCTTCGGCCGGAATCAATGTTGCGGAATTCACAAGTTCTACTGATTTTGATAATGCTGTCGTGCTTATTGATAACGCTATTGAGCTTGTTTCTGCACAGCGTTCCAAATTAGGTGCTAACCAAAATCGTTTGGAGCATACCATAAATAACCTTAATAATGCATCGGAGAACCTTCAAGCTGCTGAATCTCGAATCCGTGACTTAGACATGGCTGAAGAGATGATGAACTTTACCAAGACAAATATTCTGAACCAGGCTGCTACGGCTATGTTGGCTCAGGCTAATATGATGCCCCAGAGCGTGCTGCAGCTTTTGGGCTAATAGCGGAGATGGTTTTGAAAGGAGCCGGCCCAAGGGTCGGCTCCTTTCAACGGTTGGCCTGGTTATTGAAAAGCTTTGACGGCCGGGAGAACGGGTAAACCCCGGAACTGCTTTTGAATGCTAAAGTATGGTAAGAAATATGACGATATACTTAATAGGTTAATTTAGCAAATGTACAGGGGGTGATGTCGTGAAGGTGGAGAGTGTGAACGGGGTACCGCAGGCTGTGAGGCTTCCGGATACCGAGATGCGGGAAAGCGGCAGACAGGAGGTATCGGAGGGGGCCAAAGATGCCAGAGCTGCCAAAGCCGTGGAGGACAATAGGCACCGGGATGCACCACGGCAGTCATCGATGTCCATTAGTGAACAGCAGCTCATTGAAGCCATAGAAAAAGCCAACAAAGCCCTTAGGGGCGCTGACAAAAGGTTTGAATTCTCTATACACGAAGGCACAAAGGAAATAATGGTAAAGGTCATTAACGATGAGACCGATGAAATAATTAGGGAGATACCGCCTGAGAAAATACTGGACATGGTGGCGAAGATGTGGGAGATGGCAGGAATTCTGGTGGACAGGAAGATATAGGGGAAAGGAGGGTGAAAGGATATGGTAAGCCCTATAAGGCTGGGCGGGCTGGCATCCGGCATGGATATAGACCTTATGGTCAAGGATTTGATGAAAGTACAGAGGATGAAGGCGGATAAGCTGTACCAGAGCAAACAGGTGCTGCAGTGGCAGCAGGAAGACTACAGGAGCATCAATTCTCTAATGCTGAATTTCAGGAACTGTGTATTCGATATGAGGCTTCAGTCCACATTAATGAAAAACAGCGTTACTATAAGCGATGATTCGATAGCCGGAATTGCTGCCGGAACGGCGGCCCGGGAGGGCAGCTACACGCTTAAGGTAAACGCTTTGGCGGAGCAGGCCGTGAAAAAAAGCGGAGGCAGCCTTTCCAAGCCACTGGAAGGGGAGACGATAGGCGATACGGTATCTATAAACTCTTCGAATAACGAGTTCGGGTTGATTCTTGACGGGGTGGAAAAGACCATAACAATTACCGAAGGCGACTACAGCATAGAAGCTTTGGTCGGCGAACTGCAGCTTCGGATTGATTCCGCAGTGGGCGCCGGACAGGGCACGGTTGGCAGCATAGCCGAAGGCCCCGGTACAAACAGGATTACTTTCCAGCCAACGGGGGAGTACAAACCGCAGATAACGCTAAAGAGAGGCGAAAACGATGCTCTTGAAACGCTTGGATTTAATGACAGCGATTATTTTAGGATTAACCTGAGCGTTTCCCTTAAAGATATAGCCGGAAAGTTTGAGAATGACCCCTTCGCGGTGGGAGATGGACTGATAGAATTCAGGATAAACGGCCGGGATTTCTCCTACGACTTCAGTGAGGGGGGACCCGATGAGGATAAGTCCCTTAGCAGCATTTTAAGCGACATAAACAATAATGCGGAAGCAGGGGTACTGGCGTATTACGATTCTATAACCGACAAGGTAATAATCAAGTCAAAGGACTACGGTGCCGGTGCAAAGGTTTCAATAGAAAACCTGGAGGGCAACCTTTTCGGTGCCAATGGGGCCCTGCAAATTGATGAAAGCGTAAGTTACGGGCAGAACTCCCAGATTGAATTAAACGGCGTTGTTATCATAAAAAACAGCAACAAGTTCACAATAGAGGGTTTAAGCTTTGACCTGAAGGAGGCCTCTGCCGAAGTGGTTGCCATAAACGTGGCAAAGTATACCCAGGGAGCCTTTGACGCCATAAAGAATTTCGTGGATGAATATAACAAAATAATAGAGGCGATACACGGCAAGCTGTTCCAGGAAAGGTTCAGGGATTATGCTCCGCTAACCGATGAGCAAAAGGAAGCCATGAGCGACAGGGAAGTGGAGCTTTGGGAAGAAAGGGCAAGGAGCGGTCTATTGAGGAACGATTCCCTGCTAAGCTCGATATTATCCGAAATGAGAACCCTGGCGTACAGGCAGGTAGAGGGTACCGGCTCTGTTTACAGTACCCTTAGTTCCATAGGCATAACGACAAAGGATTACAGGGAATACGGCAAGCTCCATGTTGATGAGAACAGGCTGAAGGAAGCCCTGAACAATGACCTGGAGGGTGTTGTGAGCCTGTTTGGCCAAAGCAGCGAGGCTGATGATGAAAAGGGCATTGCCGTAAGGCTTTACGATATTGTAAACAGAGGTATGACCCGGCTGTCCGATAAAGCGGGAAGCTCCACCAGCCTGACAACCTACGATAGCAGCTATATTGGCCAAGGGATAAGGGAAATGGACAAAAGGATTGAAAGCATGGAGGAATACCTTACAAGGATGGAGGACAGGTACTGGCAGCAGTTTACGGCTATGGAAAAAGCCCTTAATGAAATGAACTCCCAGAGCATGTGGCTTTCACAGCAGCTTATGTTTTGGGGCAATTGATTGACGGGGGGGAGAGTTTATGGCAATTCCAAATCCATATAAAAGCTATAGGGAAAACTCTGTAACAACCGCCTGCCCAGAGGAATTGGTGGTATTAATGTATAGGGGGCTGGAAAAGTACATAAAGCAGGGGCAGATATTTATTAAAGAGAAAAATTACGAAAAGGCAAACGAAGCCCTACTTAAGGCCCAGGACATAGTAAGTGAGCTTATGCTTTCGCTTGACATGGATATAGAAATGTCCGGCCAGCTTTACAGCCTTTACGACTTTGTACTGGACTGCCTTAGGGAAGCCAACGTCAAGAAGGAGGATGCAAAGCTTAAGGATGCGCTGGTGATAGTGACAGGCCTTAAGGAGGCGTGGGAAGGTGCCCTTGTTAATATTAGACAGATAAAATACGGGAAATAGGGGGATATGTGGGGATGGC
>JAAYJF010000017.1 GCA_012523075.1 Clostridiales bacterium
CCTTATTACGGTAAGGGTTCTTAGACCCAGAAAGTCCATCTTCAAAAGCCCCAATTCCTCCAGGTTGCCCATGGCGTATTGGGTGGTTATCCCGCTTTCCAGCCTGTAAAGGGGAACGTATTCCTCTATGGGTTCCTTAGATATAACCACCCCGGCAGCATGGGTGGACGCATGCCGCGGCATACCTTCAACGGCCCTGGCCATATCTATAAGGTATTTGACACGGCCGTCCTGCCGGTACATATCGGCCAGGTAGGGGTTAACCTCCAGGGCCCTGTCTAAGGTGATGCCCAGCTCCATCGGGACCTGCCGGGCTATCGCATCCACCTCGCGGTAGGGCATGCTTATCGCCCTGCCTACGTCCCGGATGGCTCCCCTTGCGGCCATGGTGCCAAAGGTTATTATCTGGGCAACCCTGTCCGCACCGTATTTTTGCACCACATACTCAATTACCTCTTCCCTTCTTTCGAAGCAGAAATCTATATCAATATCCGGCATGGTTATCCTGTGGGGGTTCAAGAACCTTTCGAAAATAAGATTATACTTAAGAGGGTCTATATTGGTTATGCTTAGGCAGTATGACACCAGGCTGCCCGCAGCCGAGCCTCTTCCCGGCCCCACCATTATCCTTTTATCCCTGGCAAACTTGATAAAATCCCAGACTATCAGGAAATAATGGGAATACCCCATGGATTTTATGGTATCCAGCTCGTATTCCAGCCTCTCCTTCATCCAATCGTCCCTTTTAGGATATCTTTCCTCAAAGCCTTTATATACAAGCTCCCTTAGGTAGCTGTCCGCCGTATAACCCCCGGGCAGCTCAAAATAAGGCAGATGGATGGTCCCAAAGTCCAGCCGGACGCTGCATCTGTCTGCTATCCGTGCGGTGTTGTCCAGGGCCTCGGGTACCTCCGGGAACAGTTCCCTCATCTCGTCCTCCGACTTCATATAGAACTCGTGGTTGGGGAACCGGAGCCTGTCCTGCTGGTTCACGGTTTTGCCGGTCTGTATACAAAGAAGTATATCGTGGAATTCCCAGTCCTCTTTGTTGGTATAGTGGATATCGTTGGTTGCGGCCAGCGGAATCCCCAGCTCTTTGCCCAGCCTTATCAAATCAGGGATTATCCTCTTTTGCTCCTCCATTCCCTGATTCTGTATCTCCAGATAGAAATTGTCCCGGCCGAATATGTCCCTGTACATAAGAGCGGTTTCCTTCGCTCTTTGGTAATTGCCCTCAAGCAGCCTTTTCTGGATTTCTCCGGCTATACAGCCGCTCAGGCAGATAAGCCCCTCCGAATATCTTTCCAAAACGTTAACGTCCACCCTGGGCTTATAGTAAAACCCCTCCAGGTATCCCGCCGATACAATCTTCATCAGGTTTTTATAGCCTGTATTGTTCTCTGCAAGTAGCACCAGGTGGTACTGATCGGAATCCAGTCTTGGATCCTTGTCCGCCATTGTCCGCATTGCTATATAGACTTCACACCCAATTATCGGCTTTATGTCCCTCTTTATAGCCTCTTTGTAGAAATTGACGGCGCCAAACATACAGCCGTGGTCGGTTATGGCAAGGGCGCCCATACCCAGTTCCTTCGCCTTGTCCAACAAGTCTTCCACCCTGCCGGCACCGTCCAGCAGGCTGTATTCGGTATGGACATGAAGATGGGTAAAAGCCATCTCTGCATCACCACCTATCTCTTTATATAACTGGCCGTCATCATGGCCCTCATAACCGGCAGGTCGTCCCTTACTATGGAGGCTTCCATATTGCAGGAATTCCCTCCCAGTTCGGTTATTCCCACCGAAATTTCGATGGTTTCTCCCAGCTGCACCGGTGTTGAATAGTATACTGTAAAGGTGTTTATGAAACATTCATAGCCCTTGGCCTTTCTTACGGCAGCCCCCGCTGCCTGCGAGATGAGCGCCACCAGTGCTCCCCAGCTGCCGGTGCCCATGTTATTAAGCATTATGGGGTCCACCTGCCCTTTAAGCTTTGTACCGTATCTGGTCTCCTCGATTTCCAGCCTATCAAGCAGCTGTTCCTCCATGGTTCTGCCCACCTGGGGCTGATTCTTTCTATACTGCATGGCCTTAATAACATCCTGCCGGCTGACAATTCCAATAAACCGCCGTCCCTCCAGCACCGGAAGCATTTCTATACCCTCCCAGACCATTATTTGAGCAGCGTAGGCCACCGAGGACTTTGAACCCACGGTAATGGGGTTGGGTGTCATCAGATTCTCAATCCTGCACCCTTCTTTTTGTCCCGCAACATCCTTTGCCGATACAACCCCTACCAACCTACCGTCGTCGTCTACCACCGGGAAACGGGTATGGGAAGTATCCCGTACAAGTTTCCGCCAGTCCCCTACAAAGTCCCCTAAACCAAGCGTAACCGGGTCTTTTACCAGTATATCCTCAACTAGTACTATGTCTTTTCTTACCATCCTGCTGTTTATCGCTTTGTTTATAAGTGTGGCTACCGTGAAGGTATCGTAGCTGCAGTTCATAACAGGAAGCCTTTTGATGTTTGCCTTGTTCTTTATCTCATCGCTACAGTCGAAACCTCCCGTTATAAGTATCGCACAGTCCTTCTCCAGTGCCAGCTGGAACATTTCCTCCCTGTTGCCCACGATAAGCAGGTTATTGCTCTCCAGATACTTCGCCGCGACCTCGGGGGTCATAGCGCCTATTATAAAATTGTTCAGGTGTTTGTGTAGCCCCTCCCTGCCGGACAGCAGATTCCCCTCCACCATGTTGAGAACCTCTGCAAAGGTCAGCTTCTTAATGTCCTTCCCCTCTTCGGTGTAGAGGCGCACCGTCCCTATTCTGGGAATGGAGGATACCAGTCCCTCCGCTTCGGCAGTCTTTATGGCCCGGTATGCAGTGCCTTCGCTTACTCCCATGTTCTTCGCCACAGTCCTTACCGATATACGGTCCCCGCCCTGTAAAGACTTGATGTATTCAATAATTCTGCTATGTTTAGTCATGTTATCAACCCCTACTATGTTTTGTATATGCTATAATCCATAACCCCTTCAGAATCATCCGGACCGGGCCCCCCTTTGGGTGATTGGTGCTGTTAAGGAACCTCATCCCCTGCTCTTTGAGACTTTTATATCCTCCGCCAGTTCTTCGATCCTCCTCAAACGATGGTTGACACCGGATTTCCCCAGGGTGGGGGTCAGCATCTGGCCCAACTCTTTCAGGCTCGCATCCGGGTAGTTCAGTCGCAGTTCCGCCACCTCCCTCAGGTTTGGCGGCAGTCTGTTCAGTCCGACGCTGTCCCTTATATATTTAATATTCTCTATTTGCTTTACTGAAGCGTTTATCGTTTTGGTAAGGTTTGCGGTCTCGCAATTGACTATCCTGTTTACATTGTTTCGGACATCCTTGAATATCCTTGTGTTTTCAAACTTAAGCAGAGCGTTGTACGCGCCCATTATATTCAGCATATCAACTATCTGCTCGCCTTCCTTTACATATACCACATAGTTGCCCTTTCTCTCAACTATTTTGGAGTTTAGCCCGAAATTGTTAACAAGCCTTCTTAGGTCCCCGGCGTGCTGGGCACTGTTTGCAACAAACTCCAAATGATAAGCCTTGTCCGGATTGCTTACCGAACCGCCGCCCAGGAAAGCGCCTCTTAGATATGCCCTGCTGCAACACCGGTTTTCTGTCACCTCTTCGGGTATACAATAATTTAAGCCGACACCGCCGTTTCGCCCGTCCAGCAGCACACCGGTATCCCGGAGTACCCTCCTCGCACCCATGGCGGCGGTAACTTCCATTATATAGCTGTTGTTTTTTTTGAGGTGCTTGTTTTTCCGTACCATTATAGCTATGTTTAAACCGTAAAGGTTTTTGAGCAGAGTAAATATCTTTCTGGCTATGGCTGCGTTTTCAGTCACCATCCTGAGGCTTATGTTTTGCAAACCATGGAACCTTACAATTCCGCCCATCCGCACCATGGCGGACAGCTCCGCAATCTGACAGCATCGGCTTTCAGGTATCACTCTAGAAAGCTCATTTTTTGCGGCAGAGGAAAAAGACATCTGCCATTCCCCCTCTCTACCTATTAATAATATCCACAATCCTTGGCCTGTTTCTTTCGCTGTGAGCAAGCCGTCCTCCCACCATCTTCAGAATAAAATAGAATAAAACCAGGGCTGTAATTCCGAATGCCAGTCCCGCCAGATTAGCGTCCAACCCAGGATACAGTCTCTGCATAAACCTACCGCCATACACCATCCCGGCCACCATCATTATTAGTGGAAGGAGATAGGTAAAAGCGGCGATGGTTGCTATACCTCCGCCTGACGCCTGGATCCTTACTATATCGCCCGCCCGGGCGTTTACCGGGTTGTCCAACTGCACGGTTACCCCGGTGCCCGAGCAGCCCAGTTTACAGCCGGCACAGTTTTCACCGCAGGACCCGGTTCTTGCGATCTCTACCTCCACCCGGCTCCCCTTAACCTTCCGCACTATGCCCACCTGATTAACCCTACTCATTCCAAAACCCTCCGTTCCGGTAAGATTAAGCACTTTCCTCGTCCACTCTTCCACCCGAAATCACCGACTGGTTATTTATCGGCTGACCGTTGGCCACCAACTGGAATTCACACCCCAGGTATTTAGCCGCATTTTCGCACATTATCATTCTTGTCATATAAATCTGCATAAATTCCATGACGGACGAGGTTTTGTCCATTTCGATTGAAAATTGTATTATTCTGCTGTCGGAATCCACCATAACCTTTGACTGCCTGATGGCATAATTTACCCTGTCGTGGATATCCTCGGGGTTGTATTTCCCCCTCCCGACCCTGGTTCTATGGGCGTCGCTCTTATCGGCAATAATTATTGCCGCCGAAACCTCGTTGACCGCAGACCCGGTCTCTTCCTCGTGGTTCCCCACAGCGGAGGTGATCATACATATTTCGTCTATATCCATACCCATTTCCATCAGCAGGGGAAACGCCAGGCAGGCCCCTGTAGGACCGTGGTTCTTCCTGTTAACGGAGTTGCCTATATCGTGAATATATCCGGCTATGGCGGCCAGCTCCCGGACCCGCTCCGGATAATCCAGCGAAGAGAGGATATTCCTCGCCGTGGTGCTGACGTATGAGCAGTGCCGTATGCCGTGTTCTGTGTAGCCCTTGGTCTCCATGCATTTACCGGCCCATTTTATAAGTGCGCAAAAATTGTCGTTTGCCTTAATATCCCTGAGAGTTATCATAACCCGACCCCCATATTATTATTGGTTTGCCATATGCTCTAATATTATCATATTATTATACATCATTAAAAGAGAGCTTGGAAAGGCCGGAATACGTTACGGCCAAATTTAGGCAAATCACCGGCCTCCGGCGGTAGAAGGGTTTTTGTTTATGGAATGCCTAATCTTCCATAAATTAAAGCCCTGTCAGGGGGATAAAAAGTATGTCGTATTATAAAGACTATTGATAGGAAGCTATGACTATCTTGGAAAGGAAGCGGTTACATGATTGATGAAAGGTTTATCATACAGCTTCAAGGCAGAAACTATGTCACCTACGAAGGGCTGCTGGACGAAGCCCATCGCCAGGGACTTGAATCGATAAAGGTAGACGTCGTGCAACTGCCTTCGGACGAAAACCGGATGACTGCGGTATGCAGAGCAATAGCAAAGGCCGGCGAAAGGACTTTCACCGACTTCGGCGATGCCAGCCCCTCGTCGGTAGGCCATAACCTTGTGCCCCACATACTGCGCATGGCATCCACCCGTGCAAAGGCCAGGGCGCTCAGGGATATGACAAATATCGGCATTACCGCGGTGGAGGAGCTGGACCTGGGCGAAAAGGAAAACAACCCGCCTCCCGGCCGGCAGCACAAAACCCATGATGCTCCCAAAGAACCCGTCGGCGGCCTGGGCGATGACCAGCCGGCCCCCACCAGGAGGCAGCTCCAGACGATAAACGATTTATCC
>JAAYJF010000082.1 GCA_012523075.1 Clostridiales bacterium
GCATTCACGGATAATCTGTTCTTTAAATTCATCACTGTATTTCCTTCGTGTCATGGTATCTCCCCCCGTGTTTTTTATGCTATCATGATACAAGGAATTTTTCCAAGTCCATTAGGGGGCTATATAGCTATTTATAAATATTATGCTTCTTCATTAGTCGCCAGAGAGAGGATCTGTGTATGCCCAGTATTTCCGCAGCTTTTGTTCTGTTGCCTTTGCAGAGTTCTAAAGCTTGCTCAATTTCTTCTTTTGTTGTGTGCGGCCTAAAGTAAGCGTTAGAAGAAGAACCTGCCTTTGTAAATACAGGCTCGTAACGTGAAAGCATATCTTTTATTACATCTGCATCTATTAATGACTTGTTACTGATAACGCTTACTTTTTCGATAAAATATTTTAATTGTCTTGCATTTCCCGGCCAGTCGTACTCTTGTAGTGCTTTGACTGCGTCCTCTGTCAAATCAAGCTTTCCGTTTTTGGAATAATGCAAGCAGTATTCTTCAGCCAAGTCTTGTATATCCAATTTTCTTTCCCTTAGGGGAGGTATTACTAAAGTTAAGACATTCAATCTGAAGAATAAATCCTCCCTGAATTTATTCTCAGCAACCAGAGTATCTATCCGCTTATTGGTTGCTGCTATTATTCTTATATTTATTGGTATTATATGATCGCTTCCAAGACGCATTACTCTTTTTTCCTGTAGAACCCTTAAAAACCTTGATTGAAGTGTCAAAGGCATTTCACTTATTTCGTCCAGAAAGATTGTACCGTTATGTGCGAGTTCGAATAACCCTGCTTTACCATTTTTTTTAGCTCCCGTAAAAGCACCTTCCTCATAGCCGAAGAGTTCGCTCTCCAATATGCTTTCAGGGAGCGATGCACAGTTTACAGCCACGAAGGGGCCCGTTCTTCTTGGACTCATATTATGTATACTTTGAGCGAATAGTTCCTTCCCGACTCCTGTTTCGCCGATGATTAATACTGTGGAGTTTGTGTTGGCATACTTCTCTGCTATACTAATACAACTCTTAATTGATCTGCTACGTCCTTTTATGTTGTGGAATTTGTATGTTGCATATAATCCTTTGTTCAATACTTTATTCCTTATTTTGTGTTCTCCCTTGGTAATGGTATCGATATCGTTAAATGTTGCTATAGCACCTATTACCTCTTTATTATCGAGTTTAATCGGTATCATATTATAAAGTATGTTGATGCCTTTCAGGTATGCTATTTCTTGCAAACTCTCCCTACCCGTTTTTAGAGTATTCAAAAGGTCCATCAGTTCCGGGAATACCTTTTCTAATGGAGTGTCGACAGCTTTTATGTAATCTGGGATTAGTTTTTGTGCCCTTTTATTAATCAGGGTAATTATTCCTTGTTTATCTACTGCAACATAACCTTCTTTGGTATGGTCCAAAATCGCTTTCAATTCTTCGTTAGTTCTGATATTTGAAATTATGGTATGAAGTATCGATTTGGCTTCGTTATAGGCGTATTCCAATGCTTTTTCGCTTAAATCAATCCTAACATAATTCATATCAAGTTCTTTGGCCGTGTTTGTTTGGAATATCCCGCCGACAATAACGTCTATTCCTTCGCTTTTCAGCTTCAGTATTTGGTTTCTCATTTCGTTTTCATTATCTGCAAAAACCTGTTTTATGTTGATGTTTAATAATGGGTTAAGTAAATCCAAACCCCTTATCAGATTACCATACCCAATAACACCAATTTTTTTACCCAGTTTGCTAGCCTTGATCAAGGCGCGGCTCATATCTTCAAAGGGAATCGGGATTTCAACAACAGGGATATCGAGAGTATTTCTTATTCTGGCGGCGGTTCCCCCGCGTGCTAACACCACTTTTACACCACTGTCAATAAGCTTGTGAGGGTTTGCGGGGTCGTATACCTGAACGCCGGCATCAATATTTAATTTTTTAAATATACTTTTTGCAAGTGGAACGAAATCATAACTATATGCTGCATAGCAAATATAGTTCATAACAGCCTCCATTGGGTAAAGAATTGTGCCAGGAAAAACTTGGTTTATTCGCTCTTTATATCAAGGGCTACTTAGGGAAGAACTAACTAAGACAGCCATTATATTTTTATATATTCCGGCTTGCCGTGGGTAAAGCGGGTTATGTACCTAAGGCCCGCTTTCCTTGCCAGGTCGCTGGCAAAATCGAAGTATTCTGCCACGTGGTGCGGCGAATGGGCGTCTGAGCCGATGGTGAGTATTTCCCCACCCATCTCGCGGTACCTTTTCAGAATATTAAGGTTCGGCATGGTGCTTTGAAGTTTGTACCTAAAACCGGAGGTGTTTAACTCAAGGCCCTTGCCGGTGCTTATTAACTCTTCGAAAATAAGGTCCAAAAGGTCGCCGAAGTCTGCATGCTTCATACTGTTGTCTTTGTAACTTCCATACCTTCTTACCAGGTCGACATGGCCCAGTACATTGAAGGAGGTGAATTCTTTAATACACGAAAGTAACTCCTGGAGGTACTCGGTATAGGCGGCTTTTTTTGTTTTTTGGCGGTGAAAGTCCTTGCCATAAAGGTCCATCCCGGATACCGCGTGCACCGAGGCAATTACAAACTGGAAGTCCTTTTCCTCCAAAAAAGCTTTGCACTGGTCAAGGACATGGGGCTGAAGGCCTATCTCCAGGCCCTTAACGATGCTTAGCCTGCCGTTGTATTTTTCCCTGGCCCGGTCTATAGCATCCGAGTAAGCGGCATAATCAAGGTCGAACTGGAAGTCCCTGTCGGGATAATCAATATCCAGGTGGTCGGTTACCGCCATTTCAACGACATTTCGCTCAATGGCTGCACGGCATGCCTCGTCAAGGGACATGCTGCTGTCTTCTGAAAAGTCTGTATGTACATGGTAATCGTAAAACATTGTATACCTCCCAATCAGAAACAGTTGGTAGTTCGTAGTTGGTAGTTCGTAGTTGATAGTTGGTAGCTGGTAGTTAGTAGTCCGTAGGTGTCAGGGCGAAGCTCACAGGTCACAGATCACAGGTAGCAGGTTATTCATACAACCGGTCCGTTTGCTAAACCAATGCCGCTGGGCATTCCGACGAGATGCAAGAGCTGTCCGATACCACTGAAAATGTTCCTTCTTCTCATGCTGAGCAATAGCGAAGGATCTTTTAGCTATTAAGCATAAGATTCTTCTCTACGCTTAAGAATGACAAGCAAAAAAGTATAGCTCGCAACTTTCAGCGTAAGCCCATTGAGACAAAGAACCTGTCCTCCTGTACCCTGATTATCTTGGGTGCTTATTTTTATTGTACAACTGCAATTCTACTTACATGTTCAACCGTTGTCAAGGGCACGGAATTATTACCAGTCTTTGCTATTGACAAATGGGCAGGTCTGGTATAAAATTTACACATTATCACACTACCAATTTAGCGAGATAAAGCATTAAAGGAGGGTCATATATGGGGGATTACAGCAGACAGGTGCCCGAAGGGCTTGCAGACATCCTAACCGATGAATGCACCGTAAAAAGAGCCGTCGAAGCCGCTATAAGGGATTTATTTCTGGGCCATGGACTGAGGGAGGTGAGCACTCCCACCTTTGAATATATGGACGTATTCTGCAGGGGGCAGGCGGTACTGGAGCAGGAGGACATGTATAAACTCACCGACCCGAGGGGGAGGATACTGGTCATAAGACCGGACGTTACCATTCCCATCGCCAGAATGGCTGCTACCAACATGAGAACGCAGCCAAAACCCCTTAAACTGTTTTACATATCCGATGTGTTCAGGATAGACCGGTCAGGATTGGAAGAGCAAAGAGAATTCACGCAGGCCGGCGTGGAGCTTATTGGTGCACCTTGGGTGGAGGCGGACGGCGAGTGCATTTGTATCGCTGTTGGAGCACTAAAAAAAGCCGGGATTGAGGATTTCAGGATAGACATAGGCCAGGTGGAGTTTTTTGAAAGCATAATAGACGAGATAGACATAACGACCGAGGACAAAGAAAATATAAGGCAGTTTATCAAGCATAAGAACCTGGTGGCGGTGGAAGAATTCCTGGATCAAAAAAGGGTAAACGGAAAGCTGAAGGACCTGCTGTTATCGGTACCGGTACTCTACGGCGAGGTCGGGGAGGTGCTGGAAAGGGCAAGGGAGTTTCCTCTTAACGAAGGTGCCGCAAAGGCTCTTGACGACATCCAAAGGGTATGTGAAATAATTGAGGACTACGGGTACCGGGAATACGTATCAGTGGACCTTGGTATGGTAAGGGAACTTCCGTACTATACCGGTATTATATTTAAGGGCTTTACAAGGGACCTCGGATATATAATATGTAGCGGTGGAAGGTACGACCAACTTCAGGGACAGTTCGGCGAGGGTTCTCCGGCCACAGGGTTTGCAATAAATGTCAATAGGGTGGTGCAGGTACTTCATAAGCGAAACAGTCAGCAGAGCTGTGATAAAAGGAGCCTTGTTCTGAAATGTGGTGGCCCGGTTAGAAAAAGAGCGATAAACACAGCCCAAAAGCTGAGGGCTGTCGGCCTTTATATAGAGCTTGACATGTCGGAGGGTAGCATTGAGGCGACGTTGGCTTACGCCAGAGCAAAGGGCGTAAGGGGGGTTATTATATTGCAGGAGGGAAGTAGGCTTAAGGTTATCGACCCGGTCACCGGAAAACATACCATAACCAGTGTACCGGGTATAATTGCCGGTCTTTCGAGTGACCGGAACAAGTGCATTTCCGGATGGCATTAGGGAGGACAGACATGGATAGGTTTCTGAGAATTGCCCTAGCTAAGGGCAGAATAGCATTGCAGACAGTGGAACTGTTTGAGAGCATAGGAATAAACTGCGGACCTCTTAAGGAGGAGACAAGAAAGCTGATAATCAGAGACCCCGCCAGCATGACGGAATTCATCCTGGTAAAGCCCAAGGATGTGGCAAAATATGTGGAGCGGGGCGCCGTAGACATGGGAGTTGTAGGCAGGGATACGCTGCTGGAGCAGCAGCCCGACCTCTATGAGGTGTTGGACCTGAAGGTAGGAAGGTGCAGGATGGTTGTGGCTGGTCCCAAAAGCCCTGGAGACACTTCAAACAGGGCGGTTAAGGTGGTGGCCACCAAATACCCGGTAACCGCCCGTAAGTATTTCAGGGAAAAGGGAGAAAGCATACAGGTGGTTAAGCTGGATGGTTCGGTGGAATTGGCACCGCTGGTGGGCCTATCCCATGTAATAGTGGACCTTGTGGAAACCGGCCGGACCCTTGAGGAAAACGGGCTTGTAATACTGGAAGAGATATGTCCGGTAAGCGCCCGGCTGGTGGTGAACAGGGTGAGCCTTAAGATGGAAAACGAAAGAATTACCCGGATGCTTAAGGCTTTGCGACAAGTTTTAAGAAAGGCTGTGTGAGGCATGAAGATAATTAGACTGGACGGAAGTTATACCGAAAGCCTGGAGGAACTGTTCAAAAACAGGACCCGGGTAATATCGGACGACCTTATTAAGAGTGTGGAACAGATAATCTATAGGGTGAGGCAGGAGGGCGACAGGGCTCTTACAGAGTTTACTCATGTATATGACGGAGTGAAACTTACCGAAGGGGACCTAAGGGTGTCCTCGGGGGAAATAGAGAGGGCCTATAAAGAAGTGGGGGATGATTTCCTGAAAGCTCTAAAAAGGGCTATGTATAATATATATGATTTTCACAGCAGGCAGATGGAAAGATGTTGGTTTGATAAAGACGACGGAGTATTTTTGGGGCAGATGGTGGGCCCCCTTGACAGCGTGGGAATATACGTCCCCGGCGGCACTGCCCGCTACCCGTCCTCGGTGCTTATGAACGCGGTACCGGCGAAGGTGGCGGGGGTAAAAAGGATAGTAATGATTACGCCCCCCGGTGACCGGGGCATCCCACCGGAGGTGCTGGTGGCGGCGGAGGAGGCGGGCGTCCATGAGGTATACAGAGTAGGAGGCGCCCAGGGCATCGCAGCCCTTGCCTATGGCACCAATGCCATACCGGCGGTGGATAAGATAACAGGTCCGGGAAATATTTACGTTGCTCTGGCAAAGAAACTGGTTTTCGGGGATGTTGGTATTGATATGATAGCGGGTCCCAGCGAGGTGCTAATAATAGCGGACGAGGGCGCAAATCCCGCCTTTGCCGCTGCAGATATGCTGGCCCAGGCGGAGCATGACGCCATGGCAAGCTGTATCCTAATAAGCGACAGCGAAGGGTTTATCAGGCAGGTGGAAAAAGAAATCAAAAGACAGTTAGACAACCTGCCCAGAAGGGAAACGGCACAGCAGGCCCTTCAGGACTACGGTGCCCTTATACTGGTTAAGGACTTGAAGGAGGCCTGCGCCCTTTCAAACAGGATCGCCCCCGAGCACCTGGGGCTTATGGTGAGGGAGCCCATGGCCCTCCTTGGATATATCCGGCACGCCGGAGCGGTGTTTCTAGGGGACTATTCTCCTGAAGCCTTGGGAGATTACCTGGCGGGGCCCAACCATGTGCTTCCCACCGGCGGTACAGCTCGGTTTGCCTCACCGCTGGGGGTGGAGCAGTTTCTCAAAAAAACTAACCTGGTGTATTACTCCTCCGCC
>JAAYJF010000086.1 GCA_012523075.1 Clostridiales bacterium
AGCGCGATATTGAGCATATGCGGGATCGGTTAGGGGCTCCCATATGCTACGACTATTCCAGGCGAGGGTATTATTACGAGGAAGACGGGTTTCAACTGCCTCCTTTTCATATGTCGGAGGAGGAGCTAATTGCTTTATTCATGGGGCAAAAACTGCTCTCCCAGTTCATGGGGACCCCCTTTGAGAGAAAGGTTCGTAACGCCCTGGACAAGATACTATCGGCTATACCGGAGAGCGGGGTGGCTGACCTGAACTCAATAAACGATATAGTGTCCTTTGATATACGGCCGCTAAGGGGTGATGAAGAGAGGGTTCTGAACAATTACAGCAGGCTTGCTGCGGCTATAGAAAAAAGAAAAAAGGTGTGGCTTAGGTATTACAGCGCAAGCAGCGACGAGGTAAACGAACGATACGTTGACCCGTATCACCTGCGGTATCATCAGGGGGCATGATACCTAATAGGCTATTGTAACCTTAGGAAAGCGATGAGGATTTTTGCATTGGACAGGATACAGGAGTTGAGAAATACGGAGGAACCCTTTAGGTTTGTTAAAGGTTTTGTGTTGAAGGATTACTTATCCAGTGCTTTAGGTATCGAAACGGGGGATAAGCTCCAGGAGGTAGCCATTAGGTTTGACCGGGACCAGGCCCGGTGGGTATGCGAAAGGTGCTGGCATCATACGCAGAAAATTGAGCCCCAGGCCGATGGGTCGGTAGTCTTACGCATCACGGTATCGGGGCTGGGGGAAGTGAAACGCTGGGTGCTGGGTTTTGGCGGGCATGCGGAGGTGCTGTACCCGGAAGAGCTAAGGAGGGAGCTTATTATGGAAGCACAAAACATGCTCAGCATATACACAGGCTAGCGGCGAATGTATGTTTCCGACCTTATTTGTCGGTGGTGGGCGGGTATAATGGAATAAACGCCTTTTATGCTTTGGGCGATACCTGATTGGTATCATGATGAATCTATCAGCGGGGGCGGGAAATTGCACATAACTATAAGTTTTAAGCCTGAGGGTGTGCTTGAAATACCCTTGCACTATAATCATATTCTCCAGGGGGTGATTTATAATGCTATAGAGCCAAAACTTGCCACATTTCTGCATGATAAAGGATTTATGAGCAGCGGGCGCAGTTTTAAACTTTTTACCTTTTCTAGGCTAAACGGAAGGTATGAAATGAATAGAGAAAAGGGCAGCATCAAGTTCCATGACGAAATAAGCATTACAATTGCTTCTCCCGTTGATGAGTTTTGTAATTCTGTTGCCAATGGCATGCTTACAAGAAGATGGCTTGACTTTGGGTATAACAGGGTAGAGGCAAAGAATATGCTGGTACGTCAGCATATGGTGGACAAACAACAAATAAGAATTAGGACCCTTTCACCGATAGTTGCATACAGCACTTTACTTCGGCCTGACGGTAGCAAATACACCTGCTATTTTCAACCCGGCGAACCGGACTACAACAGGCTTATAAGCAGCAACCTTCGCAAGAAGTATGAAGCCTATTACAATGAAGAAGCACCGGCAGGGGGTATAAAGGTAAAGGTATTGGGACAGGCCCGGATGCACGTCATGAACTATAAGAATACAGTAATAAAAGGGTATTACGGAAGACTTTTGCTTACAGGCCCGAAGGAGCTTTTGCAGATGGCGGTTGATGCCGGGCTGGGCAGCAAAAGCAGCCAGGGGTTTGGATGCGTGGAAGTTTTATGATGAAAGGGGAGGAGGTGAGGAAATGTTAACAGAATCTATAGTCAGGATAGGCAAACCAATTGTCTGTAGCGACTTACCGATTAGGGAACGTATACGATGGTTAACCGATGTAAACAGTGATAATTGCAAAAACTTCTTCCAAAATGTCTTCCTGATAGAACTGGGCAATGGGAAGGATGCGTTACATCGTCTGAAAATAGGGAATAACATGAAGACGAACAAGAAAGAAGTATTTGTTGTTGATGAAGTATGGAACACATCTTTTCCGGTATTATATCCTAGCGGAAGGAATCCACTTAATGCACAGGGCATATATCC
>JAAYJF010000118.1 GCA_012523075.1 Clostridiales bacterium
CGTCCTTATAAGTAATTACCTTAAATACTCCAGGCATTTTTTCAGCTTCCGAAGTGTCTATGGAAAGTATATTGGCGTGAGACACCTTTGCCTGTACTAATTTGATGTGCAAAGTGTTTTCAGGCAGCTTTAGGCCTAAGTCCGCTCCGAAATCCCATGTGCCTGTTACCTTCGCGAGGGCAGAAGGTCGAACTTCATTGGAACCCAGCATGCTGGCTCCTTCCTTCAGTTTGCACCACAGGTCCTCCTTCTTTATTTCTCCTCTGATAATCCTTGCAGCGTCCATAACGGCATCAACCAGCGGTATGTATCCGGTACATCTGCATACATTTTTGTTTTTCTGGAACCATTCTCTTACTTCTTCCCTTGTCGGGCTTACATTTTGGTCAAGTAAAGCCTTTGCAGACACGATGAATCCCGGTGTGCAGAATCCGCACTGCGCACCACCGTGAACCATCCATGCCAACTGCAGCGGGTGAAGGTTCTCCTGTGAGCCTATGCCTTCAATTGTAATGACCTGTGACTCGTCGGGAACGTTTTTCATCTTTACTATGCAAGACCTTGCTACCTTACCGTTCAAGATGACCGTGCACGTTCCGCACTCTCCTTTTCCGCATCCGACCTTGGTTCCGGTAAGACACAGCTGCTTTCTCACGTACTGTGCCAAGGTTGTTTCCGGATCCGCAACCACAGTCCTCTCAACACCGTTGACAAATATTTTTCTCTTAAGCATCACTCATCCTCCCTTTTATTTATTTGCTATATAAATTTAATACAGCCCGCCCTTACCAAATCCACAGCTTGGGTATCTGCAGTCTTTGCAGCCCATGCATAATCCCCCATGCCCGAGCCTTGCGATGTCCTCCCTAGTGACTCTTTCTCCTGCCAGTAGTCTGGGGAGAATCAAATCAAAGATTGTCCTTTTGCTGTACATAACGCAGCCCGGAAGCCCGATTATTGGAACGCCATTTTTATATGCAAGCATGAACATAGCACCCGGCAGCGTAGGAGCCCCGTAGGAAATGATTTCCGCTCCGGATTTTCTTATCCCCAGCGGTGTTACATCATCCGGGTCGACAGACATTCCGCCTGTGACGGCAATTATCTCTGCGTTTTCTTCTATCAGTGTATTTATTGATTGTGCTATTATATCCGAATCATCATTTGAGTAAATCTGCTTCATCACCTCACAGTCCAGTTCTTCAAATTTTTCATAAATCACCGGTCCGAACTCATCCGGTATCCTCCTGTGAAAAACCTCACTGCCTGTTGTAATGATACCGGCCTTCAGTCTTCGCAGAGGCATAATCTGGATGACTGGATAGTTTTTTTTGCAAATTTTTTCTACTTTTGTAATTCTTTCTTCCTCCGTAATCAGTGGAACTATTCTTGTCCCTGCAATCACTGTGCCCGTATCCACAAGTTGATTCGTATGAAGTGTGGCAATCATGAGGTCATCAATGCAGTTAATATCAAGCAGCGCTCTATAATTTACTTTCAGCAGCCCCGGAATCTCCGCAATCAAGCTGACCTTCCCTTCGGAGGGTTTGGTGAGCCTGAGACCGGGGCCCGCCGCAGCACTACCCATCCGTATCGCTGCTTCATTTTCGTGCACACTGTTCGCTTTATATTCAATAATACCTATGTGTTCTTTTCCCATGTTCAACAGTCTTGGAATATCCTCTTCTCTGATAATGTGTCCCTTCTTAAAGGCTGCGCCCTTCCATCTTCCCGGAATGATTTCCGTCATATCATGTGCCAGAACCATACCAATGGAATCTCCCAAAGGCACCAATTTCATATGTATTGCCCCCTTCTTTTGTAAAAGTAACATCCCCAGTAAATTTTGTAATTATTAGAAATACTGCCATGTATTACAGCAAGTTCCATGCCAATATAATAATACAAGCATTTTCAATGGGTACAGCAACAGCCACGAAGAAATGTCGTTCGATATATGTACACTTTTTTTATGTTGCTGTTCGTTTTTTGAGCGTTTATACCTAACAAGTAGCGTAAGGGGCTTGGTTATCCAAGCCCCTTACGTTATCCTTCATATTTTCAATTCGCCCTTCTCACCACTAAAGGCAATACCAATTTTTCTACTTAGGTTTTGCCTAAAACAGCCGGACTTTTTTTGATGTATCATAACCCAATTCATAGTAGTCATAGTTGGTGACATACTCCCACCACCTACGCTAACGCTTAGAAGTGGGGACTTCTTGGGACGTACCGGCTAATGCCAGCATAATTACCAAGCTATCCCCGTTTGCCCAACGGTTCTATGTTATTCATTTGGCTATGTCAAGTATTCGACAACCTTCATTTTTGATATTGATGGCGGCGTTTACATCGCGGTCTAATTCCGCTCCGCAATAGCTGCAAGTCCATGTTCTATCTGATAGGGTAAGTTCTTTGTTTTCATTGTTGCAGAACCTACACTTTTTGCTGGAGGGGAACCATTTATCAATAACGACCAACTGTTTTCCCTGTTCAGCAAGCTTGTACGCCAGATAGGTTTTCAGCATTCCGAACCCATTGTCATTCGTAGACTTTGCCAGATTGAGACTTTGCGCCATCCCACGCATATTTATGTCTTCGATTGCAACGGCTGTACAGGCATCGGTTATCTGTCTAGACAGCTTATGCAAAAAGTCTTTACGCTGGTTAGCTACTTTCTCGTGAAGCTTGGCTACTTTGCGGCGTTGCTTATCACGATTTTTGCCACCTTTTTGACGTTTGGATAATTTGCGTTGCGCTTTCTTTAGCTTTTCCTCTGCTTTGCGGTAAAACTTTGGATAATCAGCGTTGTTCGCTTGGCTATCGACAAACAACGATCTTGATGAATAATCCAAACCAAGCACTGTTTTTAGTACTGGTGTTACCGGTTCGATGCTGGACTCATACTCAACCAATATGGAAATATAGTATTTTCCAGTAGGTGTTTTGCTTATAGTTGCAGATTTTATGACTGCTTCCTGCGGCAATTGCCGATGAAGCTTTATTCGTACATCTTTTAGTTTCGGCAATCGGATTGTTTTCCCGTTAATAAGCCGGATTGTGCCGCTTTGGTTGTTTGTGGTGTATGATTTTCTATCATGATGCTTGCTTTTGAATTTAGGAAAACCTATTGATTTATCCCGGAAGAAATTCTTATAGGCGGTCTGTAGATTTTGTTGAGCATTCGCTAGTGCCAAGCTATCCACTTCTTTAAGCCACTCAAATTCTTTCTTGAAGTCTGCCGGAAGCAAATACTTCTGTTGTTTCAAGACTTCTTTATCATCCTTGAATTGCTCATAAATTTCTTTGCGGTTAGCAAGCATTTTATTGTAGACAAAACGAACACAGCCGAAAGTCTTGTTGATAAGAATTTCTTGCTCAAGGTCAGGATATATACGGTATTTGTAAGCCTTATTCATATCTTCTCACCTTGGCTTTCAATATAACGTTTGACAACTTCTATCGGTGCACCACCTCTTGTAAGCAGGCAAAAACTCCTTGACCAAAAATACTCTTTCCAAAGATACTTTCTAATTTGCCGGTGTTCCTTTTTTATCAAGCGGGAAGATGCGCTTTTATCAGTTTCCTGGCATATTGTACTGATTATCATGCTTTGGTAATTTTTATGTAAACCCTCCTGTTCCTTGGCCCGTCAAATTCGCAGAAATATACCCCCTGCCAGGTACCCAGTTTCAGATTTCCGTTGTCGATTATAATGCTGCATGAGCAGCCCATCAGCGAGGCCTTTATATGGGCGTGGGAGTTGCCCTCGGTATGGAGGTATCCGTTTTGCTCAGGGTATGTTTTGTTTAGCGCCGCCAGTATATCCTTCACAACATCGGAATCGGCGTTTTCATTTACTGTTACACCGGCGGTGGTATGGGGAACAAAGACCATTGCTATCCCATCCCTTACCCCGCTTTCATCTACACACTTTTTAACAAGGCCGGTTATATCCACAAACTGCTGGACCTTCGTTGTCCTTACCGGGTATTCCATTCTATCACCTTCGCTTAAAAAGGCTTGGCAGTGCCACCATGGTTTTCTATAATTATGCGATAAATACACCCGGTATTGAAATGGACGGTGTTATATGTCACTCTGCACTGCTTGTTATTCATGGGACAGTATGCGACAGGTAATCAATATACTCAGATTAACACCAATGAGTACTTATGTTATAAAAAAATATTGGGGTTCCAACCACTATGGATGAAGTACTTACGTACAGTCCTGTGATTGTAAACCCCAATCTTATTTACGTCGGTATGATAATATATCTGCCAGAGGTTTTATAGACGGCTAATGGTATTATAGCTATGAGAGTGTATCAACCACAAGAACCGTCCCCCTGGTTATCTAGCGGCTGATTGCATCACCTTATGGGAGTATGTCAGCCGCAAGAACCGTCCCCCTGGTTATCCCCCTGGTTACCTTAGGGGGCTGCACTCCAAAATGCTTTCCACTTCTTCGTACCCGGTTGGAAATGCGTAGTTGTATCGGGCCGGAAGGGCGAACACGAACCGGTCGCCCCGCCCCAGCTCCCTCGGCCCGACAGGCGCCGCACCTATATGAAATTCACCATCCTGCATTGCCTGCCACTGGGCAAGGGCAAACACCATTATCGGTATATCCTGCCGTGGGTGTTCAGAGGTCCATTCGGGGTGCCTAATATTTATAACCGGGCCGGTTTCCACAGCCCTGCCGCCTTCCGGTTGCCCCTGGGACAGGCCTTCCCATTTGTCGGTTATTATGTCGTAGCCTTCCCAGCTTCCGGGCAGCAGGAACTTAAAACCGTATTGCGTATTCTCATACACTTCAGACGATGTTACAATAAAGCTTCTCAGTAAGCTTTCGCTGTCCGGCAGCATATCCTGGTACTCCCTCAGACCTTCACCGGAAAGCTCGCCGCTTTTTTGAGGCAGTTCCGCCACCAGCATATTCTCA
>JAAYJF010000084.1 GCA_012523075.1 Clostridiales bacterium
AAAAAAATACAGTCTCTCAGCAGGTCTCCCACAAAGAGCTTCAAATGTAGTAGAATAAGTATTATAGTTATAAAACACCGTATATGGAGGATAAAACCAAAATGAGAGTAAAGGGTAGCACCCTTGTTATACTGGCGGCATTTTTCTACGGAATAAACGTTGTAATATCCAAGGCAGCCTACAGCGAAGGCGCAACCCCAATGTTCGTGCTGGCCATGAGGTTTCTTATAGCATCGATACTTTTGTGGGGATACAGCCTGGCGGTGGGAGGCTTCGAAAAGGTACGCGCTTCAAGGGAGCAGCTTAAAATACTGCTTATAATAGGAGGGGTAGTATACGCCGGGTTTTCGATGTTCTACTACAATTCGATAAACTATATACCGGTATCCCTCGCCTCGGTAATCTTTTACCTGTACCCGGTCATGGTAAACCTATTTATGATGAAAGTGATGAAGGAAAGGATGGTTCCAAAACAGCTCTTCGCACTTATGCTGGCGACGGTTGGCTGTATACTAATGGTATGGTCACCGGTCTCGAATTTTAATATATTCGGAATTATTCTAGCCTTCGGTGCTTGCCTGTCCTTCAGCATCCACCTGATACTTCTGGGCAGCAGATTCTCCGAAAGGTTAAACAGTATGGATACCCTTACCGTTACCACATATATAACCACAGCGGCCACCATAACACTCATGGCTGCAGCTCTTATAACCGGTAGTTTCCAGATATCCATAACACCAAAGGCCTGGTCAGCGGTGTTAGCCAGTGCCTTCTTTTCCACATTTTTATCAAACCTGCTTTTCTTTACGGGCATACGAGAAACAGGCTCCTCAAAAGCCGCCATACTAAGCACCCTCGAACCGGTAGTAAGCGTTGCCTTGGGTGTGATACTGCTTAAGGAAATTCTCACACTTGTCCAGTTTGCGGGCGTTATTATGATAATAATATCGGTGCTTGTTATTAACATGCTAAAAACCTGTAACAACGCGTAATAAAAAATTGAACAACTGCCTGTGACAGTTGCTCTATAAAAACTCCCTGCTGAGTTTTTTTATGGCCCTCTTTTCTATCCTTGAGACATAGGAACGTGATATCCCGAGCATCTGGGCTATCTCCCGCTGGGTCTTTATGGTGCCGTTGGAGAGGCCATATCGCAGTTCCAGTACTATTCTTTCCCGCTTTTTCAAAACCTTATCCATTATTTTATACAGTTTGCCGGTCTGCAGTTTCTTTTCCACTTCGTCAAGGACGGTATCGCAGTCGGTACCCAGTATATCTAACAGGGAAATTTCGTTGCCCTCCTTGTCTATTCCTATCGGGTCCTGAAGGGATAGTTGGTTTTGTGTTTTTTTATTGGACCGTATGGTCATCAGTATTTCGTTTTCTATACATCGAGCGGCATAGGTTGCAAGCCTGGTACCCTTGCTGTTGTCAAAGGTGGTTATTGCCTTTATAAGACCGATGGTACCTATTGAAATAAGGTCGTCAGCGTCCCTGCCGGTATTGCTGTATTTCTTCACAATATGCGCCACCAGCCTTAAATTTCTCTCAATCAGTATATTTTTTGCCCTCTCATCGCCCTGTTCATAGAGCGCTAGATACAGTCTTTCTTCCTCTTCAGTCAGCGGCTGGGGAAAGGAGGAGTTGCCTGTAACAAAGGAAAACAGCAGCAGCGTATCCTTTAGCATGGCTGCGGTAATTACCGCTATCGCCGCAAGCATAAATATGCTCACCTCCGAAAATAGGGTCACTCTAAATTATATGAGCCACCCCACACGGATGTGCATGTACCGGTTGGATTTTTCGATGTGTTTTTATTTAGATAGGCAGTTTATAAAAAGTGTATAGGAATTGAGATTTTGGCTGGTTGACGTGTTTACCTTTCACCCAGCTCCATTATCCTTTGTGCAATACTTCTAAAAACCGGGGCGGCGACACTTCCGCCGCTCCTTCCGTTTTCCACAAGGACTGTGATTACGTACCTGGGATAAAGTCTTGGAACATAGCCGGTAAACCAGGCATGAAGCACTTCTTCACCGTTTATCCTCTGGCCGGTTTGGGCGGAACTGGTCTTACCGGCGGTACCGCCATGGCCCGGAAGAGCCGCCAACGTACCAGTTCCCTGGTCCACAACCATTTCCATCATCTTTCTTAGTTCCATAGCAACGAAGGGTGAAATGACACGCCCGGGCTTCTCCGACGAACCCATGACCATAACGCTACCCGATTGTTCCGCCACGCTCTTCACCACACTAGGCTGCTTACGTATACCGTTGTTTGCAACAATGCTAGTCATAACCGCCACCTGTAGCGGTGTAACCATAATATCCCCTTGTCCTATTGAGATGTTGCACACATCTGACTTGTACAGTTTTCGGTCTGAGGGTATCAGTCCCGGCTGTTCCTCCAGGGGATTAAGTCCTACTATCTCGCCCAGTCCGAACCGCTCCGCCATTTCTATTATTCGTTCACCACCAACCCTTTGGCCAATTTCTATAAAAAAAGTATTGCAGGATTTGGCGTAGGCGCCAAACATGTCCACATCGCCATGGCCTCCAATGTCATAGCTAGAACATTTTATATGCAGCTCTCCCATTTCTATGTACCCGGGACAGTTTACCGTATCAAAGGGATTTATCAAGGTGTCCTCCAGTGCTGCCGCAGCAACAACCGTTTTGAATATGGACCCGAGGTTGTACTGCTGAAAGGCCTTGTTAAGCAGTTCACCCCTTTGGCCGTCAAGGTAATCTCCCACGTTCCCCTGGGCGTAGTTGGGCCGGCTGGCCATGGCTGCCACTTCGCCGCTTTCTGCGTCCAGCACCACAACCGCTCCCTCTATTCCGAGCTCGTCCATTACCTCCTCAACAGCCCTCTGGATATGATAATCAATAGTAAGTTGCAGGTGACGGTTTCCCACTCTATGGCTGCCGCTTATCAGTTTATAGCCAAGCCCCGGAATGAGCCTTTTGCTACCATCCACCATCGCGGCAACAGTCATTTCCCCATCCCCGGCAAGGTAATTCTCATACAGTCTCTCGAGCCCCGCACGGCCCACATTCTCACTTTTATCAATGTATCCAATAAGATGGCTTGCCACGCCTTTTTCGTCGTATCTTTCAAGGTCGCCCACCACCATAATCCCTCTGGTCCGGATCCCTGCCGGTTGTTTGCCAGCCCCGGTAAGGGGAACTTTATAGGGTGCGGCGGCTTCTTTAAGGTCCTGCAACGCATCCTCATACTTTCTTCCGGTGTGCTTTGCGATAATAACCGCCGCTTCCGACCTATCCTCAATCAACTCAGGGAACACCACAAGGCTTTTCACCGCTCGCCTTCCCGTTAAGGGTATCATATTGGCATCATAAAACTGCCCCCTTGAAAAATCCAAGGGCAGATTTAGCATGCGCTGGTTTGTGGCCCTTTGGGAATATCCCTTGCCCTGCACTATCTGTATCTGTAACAGGCGTACTATAAGCGCCAAAAGCAGCAACAGTATAACACAGCCCGTAAACTGCGTCCTTGAACGGGTACGCCCTCTTTCCTCGGTCATTCTAACACCTTCCGGCAAAAGTTTACCTTTGTATTATTGCCTGTACCGGAAAGTTTATGCAGCTATTCTGCTGCGGGTTTCCTCAGTATATCATCGGGCCTAACCGGGTGTTTTACAGGCATTGTTACCACCTGCTGAGGATGGGGAGCCGAATCTATGCTGTTTCCTTCATCATCCCTCATCCATTCTATGGTCTGTACAAAAAAGTCCCTACCCGGTCCCGTTACCTCCACCTTATCTCCGACAAACATTCGGTTCCTTTGCTCAATGGTTGCAATACCGTTCTTTTCATCGTAATCAAGCACAAGACCCACAAAGTCATAGTCCCGTATATAGCTGCTTCTATCATAAATTTGCGCATCCTTATCGGCCCTTCCAAAGTAAAAACCCGTTGTAAATTCCCGGTGACTTGCCTTGGACACTTCCTCCACCCATTTGTCTCTGTTTGAGATATAGTATTCCGGGTCCTGGTACCAAGCATCTATAGCCTCCCGGTATGCCTTGACCACCGTGGCCACGTAATAGGCACTTTTCATCCTGCCCTCAATTTTGAGGCTGGAAATGCCGCTTTCAATCAGCTGGGGTATATACTCAATCATACACATGTCCTTGGAATTCATAATATAGGCCCCGTTCTGGTCCTCGTACACCGGATAGTACTGTCCCGGTCTTTTTTCTTCCATAAGGTAATACTTCCACCGGCATGGATGGGCGCAGTCCCCCAGGTTGGAATCCCGGCTCGCCATATAATTGCTTAATAGGCACCTTCCGGAATAGGATATGCACATTGCTCCGTGTACAAATGCCTCCAGTTGAAGGTCCGACGGGGTCTCCTTCCGAATCTCACGTATTTCTTCAAGGGATAGTTCCCTGGCAAGTACTATCCGCCTAGCCCCCAGTCGGTGCCAGAAGCTAGCGCTTAGGGTATTTACCGTATTTGCCTGGGTACTGATATGTATGTCCATTTTGGGAAGGGTATCTCTCACCAGTTGAAAGATACCTAAGTCGGATACTATCATACCGTCTATACCGGTTTGGGCGGCTTCTTCCAGAAAACCCTCCAATCCCTTCAGGTGATGGTTATGGGGTATTATATTCACAGTAAGGTAGCCCTTTGCACCCCTTGACCGGACAAAATCCATGCCCTCCTTCATCTCTTGGAGGGTCAGGTTTCCCGCCCCCGCCCTAAGGCCAAACCGTTCTCCGGCAAAGTATACAGCGTCCGCCCCGTATATGACTGCCATCCTTAGTTTTTCCAGGTTTCCCGCAGGGGCCAGCAGCTCAATTTTATTCATCCTTTATACCCTCCTTAACGCTTATCGACACACCATCGCCGATGGGCACAATGGACGTATCCAGCAACGGGTGCCGTGTAATGCTTTCTAAGAAACATCTCATCCTTTTTACTATGGTAATCTTTCTTCTTTTGACCAGACTGTCACTGGCCACCATACCCCGGAAAAGCACATTGTCACACACCAGCACTCCCCCCGGCACCATAAGGTCAAGTATCGAATCAAGCATTTCTCCATAGTGCCCCTTGGCTCCGTCTACAAAAACCAGGTCGTACTTTTCAGCCAGGTTATTTATTACGGTCACCGCATCTCCCCAAATCACCTCAATGTTTCCGTCAAAACCGGATTTGTCTATATTGTCCCTTGCCCTTTTCACCAAATCCGGGTCTATCTCTATAGTCACAACCCTGCACCCTTTACCGGCGGCCCTTGCCATTACTATTGCCGAATACCCGATGGCGGTACCCACTTCCAGTATCCTAAGGCTTTTAAACCCCTTTATCAGTACCTCCAAAAGCTTTGCCACTTCCGGCTGGATTATCGGAATCCTGTTTTCCCCAGCGTATTGTTCGATGCATACTAATAAGTCATCTGAAGGGGCTATGTTTGACCTTATATATTCCTGTATATATTCCCTGGAAATACTATCCATTTGCATTATCCTCTCCCAACAACAAAAGGTGGCATAGCTACCACCTATTGTCCTCACTCCTGTATCTTTTATTCAAGGCCCTTACCTGTATTTCTCCTTATCCCTTAAAAACTGCTGGTAATTGCTGCTGAATACATTAGTGCCCTCATTGGTGGCCACAAAGTACAGGTAATCGCTTTCCGCCGGCTCCAATGCCGCCTTAAGCGCTTCCCTGCCCGGGGAAGCAATTGGACCTATGGGGAGCCCCGGCAAGATGTAGGTGTTGTACGGCGAATCAATCTGTGTATCTTTTGTGGACAGCCTTGGCTTCCTCTCCTTAAGCACATATTGAACAGTGGCACAGGACCCAAGGTTCATGCCTGTTCTAAGCCTGTTGTGAAAGACTGCGGATACAAGCGGCAGCTCTTCCACTGTGCCCGCCTCTCGTTCCACCACCGACGCCAACGTAACCATCTCGTCCAATGTCATGCTACCGTCTTCTAAATCCATAAGGCCAATCTCTCCCGCCACCTCTTCAAACCTTCCAAGCATTCTGTCTATAATTGAATTTGCGCTCTCTCCGACAAATACCTCGTAGGTGTCGGGAAAAAGGTATCCTTCCAGCCTGTTCTCCCTTATGGGTATTTCTCCCACGAAATCGCATGAAAAGCTCCCCTCTTTTACTTCCTGCATAAACTCTTCCCTGTCGGCGATACCCTTCTCGTGCAGCAAATCGGCTATTTGCCTGAGTTCATATCCCTCGGGTATGGTGAACCTTACCGTCTCTTTATACACGCTTCCCATGGTAATCTCATCCATTATACCCTTAAGATCAGATCCTGTGTTAAGCAAATAAAGGCCCGCCTTGTAGCTGTCCTGATAGCCCTCCAGCCTGGTAGCAATCCTGAAGGCCAGCTCGCTACGTATTAAACCCTTGTCAAATAGAATCCTTCCTATCTGTGAAGCGGTGCTGCCTATAGGTATCTCCACCTGCACTGCCTTTTGTGCCCCTGCAGGAATCGCCACCGGCCGGAACAACTGCGTAAACTGTAAAACCCCGACTAGCAAAACCAAAGCCAAAACGGCAATGTATACTGCCACCCTTTTTTTTCTTTTTGCACCGGTGCGGACTGTAGCAGCCGAATCCTTCATGCCCTCACTCCTTCGCCTGTCCCGATGTCCGGTTTATATGTATTTTATATTATATATTCTTCGCCAAGGTTTTACAATATACTTGCGGCGTTTTGACCCGCTATAAAACCGGAAGACCATGCCCACTGCAGATTAAAGCCACCGCACTGCCCGTCTATGTCCATTATCTCACCGGCAAAATATAAGCCCTTTACCAATTTGGATTCCATTGTACCCGGATTTATTTCATTGGTATCAACACCGCCCGCCGTCACCTGGGCGCTCTGCCAACCCTTAGTCCCCCTTATCTTAAACCTCCAATCGGTCAATATGCCTACAATTCTGTTTATTTCTTTTTCGGAAAGGCTTGCTACCGGACGCTTAATATCGTCGATGCACGCTTCCTTTAACACTACCGGTATTAGTCTTTTATTTATAAGCCCCACAAAGCTGAAATCAACAGGTTTGTCCGTGCCCATAGCAATGCGCTTTTTTATAAGTGCCCTAAGCTCTTCCCTGGTCATGCTATCTATCATTATAATTTTTAAATAGACCTTCTTCCCCGCCTTTATCAATTCGCCAGCCTTCCTGCTTACCTGAAGTATTGGCGGCCCCGACACCCCGTAATTGGCAAACAGGATATCTCCCCTGTCCATGGCTACAGACTTATTATCGTAAATTATTTCCGCGGTCCCTACAAATTTAACCCCTTCAATGCGTTTGAAGAAGGACCCCTCCAGCATTATCTGAACCAGGGCTGGAAAAATAGCTGTAACGGTATGCCCGAGTTTTTTGGCCAGGTCATAACCACTTCCGTCGGATCCACTGGAGGGCATCGCTTTACCGCCGGTAGCCAATACTACGCTATCTCCCCGATGCGTTTTGCCGTCCTCCAGCCTAATAATGAAACCGTCTTTTACCGCTAAGATATCCTTAACGCAAGCATCACACCGGATATCAACCCCGAGAGCGTTTAGCTCGTACAAAAATACATCAAGAAAGCTTGAAGCCTGGTCGGACATTGGAAATACCTTCCCCGCATCCTCTACCCTGGGTTGGATTCCTAACTTTTCAAAAAATCTTAGTGTATACTCGGCTGTGAAAGCGGAAAGTGCGCTGTGGGTAAATTTCGGGTTGTTCCCGTAATAATATTCGGTACCAGCATAAATATTGGTAAAATTGCACCGTCCGTTCCCGGTAGCCAATATTTTCTTGCCCACCCGCGGGTTTTTCTCGAGTATTGTAACCTTTGCTCCTAGCCTACGAGCGGAAATTGCGGCCATCATTCCCGCCGCACCTCCGCCCACCACCAGCACATGCTTTTGCCTACTCATGATGTATCTCTCCGTATACCAATGCATATTTGTCTTTGTTTAATCGGTTTTCAGCGCATCGCCTATTATCTTATGCACGTCGCTTAACATCTGGCCAAGGCGCTGTTCAAGCTGGACAAGGTTTTTCACCTGCTCGTCCGCCGATACCAGGTTGTAGAGGTTGTGCAGTTTTGCCATCTGCTCATCGCTCACGTCCTGGCCCATAGCCCTCATGGCCTGGACTTCCAACTGGGTTTTCCTGAACTCATCGGAAATGGTTTTCTTTGCCTCTATCTGGTCAATGGCCTCCTTGACATTTATGTATTCTTTGAACTCGTCGCTTTGCCTTATGGCCTTTGCCAGTTGGTGTGCAGCATCATACGGATTCACTTTTAATACTCCCCCTTTCAAAATGGTAGCCTAAGCAGCAATGGTACCAATACCGGGACCACCGCTGTCAGCAATACTCCGTTCAAAAAGGCTATTATTGCCGTTTCCGGGCCGGTGTACCTTGATATAACCGGTAGCGTTGTGTCCATCGACGTAGACCCCCCCGGCGTTATGGCTTCTATAGGTCCAATCTTAACAGCCACAATCGGTATTAACACAAAGGCCATAAGCTCCCTAACGACATTTGTAATAAAGGCAACGGTACCCAGCCTTATACTATGCAGTTCCGAAATTAGCACCCCTGACAGGCTGTACCAGCCGAACCCGGCCCCCACGGCACCGGCTTCGCCTATGTTATACCCTAATATTAGCCCTGCCACCACGGTACCTGCTACGCTTCCAACGGCTACGCCCAGCGGGATTAGGAAAACCCTCCAGCCGTAATCCTTTAGCTTTGTAAAACTGTCCCGGCTGCGCCCTATGTCCACTCCCACCCAGAACAACAAAAACCACAGCCCTATGTCTATTACGGTGCCCAAATACGCCAAAAGAGCTTCGGGCATAACAAAGGCCCCTGCCGCTATACCCAGGGCCACCGACAAGAATATCGCCCCGCTCACAGTGGTTCACCCCTGCCCCGTCCTATAAGAGGCCGAAGCAGCCTGACCAGCACCAGGCTGCCAATTATGGCTGCAGCGGCAAAGGCTACCGAGTGAAGCCCAATGGAATAAAAGCCCTCGGTTATTTCATCGCTGCCACCAATTCCCACTCCCATGGTAAACAGTATTATAAGCAGCGACCAGAACTGGAACCCGGAGCTTTTGGACACAATTTTCTGCGGAATTATGTCCTTAGCACCCAACAGTATTCCTGCAACAAGAAACAACATATACAGCCACATATTAACCCTCCCGGAATATATATCCGTCTGCCTCCGCCTTCATACCTAAATTTCCATGATAATGGGAAGTATCATAGGTTTTCGTTTTGTTTTTTCGTATAAAAAGGTCCTCAGGCTGTCCCTTATGCTTGTTTTGAGAGTGGCCCATTCGCTTATCTGCTTTTGCTCGCATTTGGCCAGAGCATCCCTTACAACCACCCGGGCCTCTTCCATCAGGTCTTCGGACTCCCTGACATAAACAAATCCACGGGAAATGATATCCGGCCCTCCTATTATGGCCCCACTCTCCTTGGATATGGTTACTACAACCGCCATAAGGCCGTCCTGGGCCAGATGCTGTCTGTCCCTCAAAACAACGTTTCCTACGTCCCCTACCCCCAGCCCGTCCACCAATACTTTCCCGGCTGTAACGTTGCCGTTTATCTTTGCAGAATCCTTTGTAATCTCAATTACATTGCCTATCTCTGCCAGTATTATTCTGTTACTTTCCATACCTAGCGACTTTGCGAGCTGGGCGTGTCGCCCCAGGTGCCTGTATTCGCCGTGTACCGGTATGAAAAACTTTGGCTTTACCAGTGAATGCATGAGCTTAAGTTCCTCCTGGCAGGCATGGCCTGATACATGAATATCCGCAAGGTCCTCATATATTACGTTTGCACCCCTGGCAAACAGCCTGTTTATTACACGACCGATGAGCTTTTCATTGCCGGGTATTGCACTGGCGGATATAATCACCAAGTCTCCGGGCATTATCTCCACGTTTCTGTGGTCCGCATTCGCCATCCGGGTCAACGCGGACATTGGCTCTCCCTGGCTACCGGTGGTAAGTATGGTAACCTCATGGTTTCTGTACCTTCCTATCTCGTCGATGTCAATTTCCAGTCCGTCGGGTATGTCCAGATAGCCCAGTTCCGAGGCCACCCGCACAACGTTTAGCATACTCCTGCCGCACACTGCGAGTTTTCTACCGAACCTGTTGGTTGAGTTTATTATCTGCTGTATCCTGTGCACGTTTGAAGCAAAGGTTGCCACTATAATCCTATTATTGGTCCCGGCAAAAATATCGTCAAAGGTCTGCCCCACCGTCCTTTCGGACATGGTGTACCCCGGCCTTTCAACGTTTGTGCTGTCCGCCATTAAAAGCAGAACACCCTTTTTACCCAGCTCCGCAAACCTGTGAAGGTCTGTCGTTTTGCCGTCGATTGGGGTAAAATCCACTTTGAAATCGCTGGTGTGCACAATAATGCCGGCATGGGTGGTAATCGCCAGGGCTGCCGAATCCGCTATGCTGTGACTTGTCCGGATAAATTCCACGGTCATACTCCCAAGCTTTATGACGTTACCAATCTCTACCACCTCCAGTCGACAGCTTTCTTCCATGTTGAACTCAGCCAGCTTGTTTCGCACAAGCCCCAGTGTCAGTTTTGTACCGTACACCGGCGCGCCAATCTGCTGCAACACATAGGGCAGTGCCCCAATATGGTCCTCATGGCCGTGGGTCAGCACAATCCCCTTTATCCTTTCGCTGTTTTTAGTAAGATAAGTGGTGTCAGGTATCACTATATCTATTCCCAGCATTTCCTCCTCCGGAAAGGTCATGCCGCAATCTATGACGATAATGTCATTTCCCTGTTCTATAACCGTCATATTCTTTCCAATCTCATTAAGACCTCCCAGGGGAATTACCTTAACTTTTGTTTTGTTTTTGTCTTCTGTCATTTTTCACTCTCCTTTTAACGAAAAACACCCGGACAGATGTTTATTTATTCATACATTTCCGACAATAGCCGAAGAATTTTACTCTATGATTAACTACACAAAAGCAGTTCTTTTCCCTTATTGTATCCTCAAGATGCTCCAACAGGTCCTCCTGGACCTCCTGAATTCCGCCGCAGGACAGGCAAATAAGATGATGGTGATGATGGTCTTCCTCGTTTCCTACCAGTTCGTACCTGCCGCAACCATCGTCGAAACTCATCCTGTTGATGGCACCCAACTGTTCCAGTAGCTGCAGCGTTCTATATACGGTGGCGATACCAATTTCGGGATACTTTTCCTTAACCAGCAAATATACATCCTCGGTGCTTAAATGTCTGCCCCGGTTTTCGGAAAACACCTCAAGGGTCGCCCTTCTTTGAGGGGTAAGTTTATATCCCTTTTCTTTAAGCGCTGCCTTGACGTTTTTCGTATTTTCCATTACAGCCACCTCTCTCTTACTATTTACCAAAGAATATTCCCATAACCATCTATCCGTGATTGCTGACCACTAGCTACCAACTACCTACTGTCATTTTTTCTTAACCTTGCCCACCAACGAACTTTTCACGCTGGAAACCATCATGCTAAGGGCACCTTTGTTCTCGCTTAAGGTCCTTTCCAGGCTGTCCAGCATATAGTCCATCTGCTCCCTTTCAATCACCAGCGGCGGTTCCAGCCTTATAACGTTTGGATTGTTCAGGGTATAGGCAGTAATTATCCTGTACCTGTTAAGCAGTTCCCCGGCCACCAAAGCGCCCATATACTCCCTGCCCAGCTTGGATGCCGCTCCCCCGGACACCCTATCCAGAAGGCTTCCTTCACCGCTGTGGAACTCAATACCAATCATCAAACCCCTGCCTCTTACATCCTTAATCAGAGGGTATTTTCCTTTCATGCCGCGCAGTCTTTCAAGGGCATATTCGCCCAGCTGCGCAGCTTTTTTATCCAGCCGGTTTTTAACCATGTACTCAACAGACGCTATTCCTGCAGCCATCGCCATTGAATTGCCTCCAAAGGTGGAGGTGTGAAGCAGGCACTTGTCCATGCTGCCGTAGGCCTTTTTATAAACCTTTGAAAGGGCTATACAAGCACCTACCGGCATCATTCCTCCACCCAGGGATTTGGCGAGACACATAATATCCGGCACCACCCCTTCGTGCTGGCAGGCAAAGTATTCACCGGTCCTGCCCATCCCCGTTTGAATTTCATCCATTATCAGGAGGACGCCGTATTTGTCACATAACTGCCTCACGCCTTTAAGATAACCGGTGCGAGGCACCATAATTCCTCCTTCCCCCTGAATAGGCTCCACAATGACCGCAGCAACATCTTCCCCGGCCAGATGCTTTTCCAGCGCATCAAGGTTATCGTATTCCACACCACTGCAGTCGGGTAGCGTCGGGCTGAAGGGCTTTTTGTACTTATCCCTTCCGGTAACCGACAATGACCCAAAGGATTTGCCGTGGAAGGAATTTCTGCAGAACAATATACGGCTCCTGCCACTGTACAGCCTCGCCATCTTCAAGGCAGCCTCCACGGCTTCGGTACCGCTGTTGCAAAAGAATGAGATGCTCAAGTCCCCAGGCGTTACCGTGGCAAGGTTTTCCGCCAGGGCTGCGGCCAGCGGATTTAACGAAGCCTGCAGGATATTAGGAACGCCTTCGATACGCCGCAGGGCTTCAACTACGACGGGCGGATTGTGCCCAAAGTTTAGGGCACCGTAGCCACCAAGGAAATCCAGGTACTCCTTCCCTTCGCTGTCCCATACCTTTACTCCTTCGGCCCTTGTAAACCTCTTGTCAAAATCCAGTAGCGCCATCATGCTCACCAATCCGGGGTTAACGTATTCCCTGTACCTTTCCCTGGTTCGTTTTCTGTCATAGACAAGCGCTTCTTCCAGACTAATTAGCCTTTCCATTTCCATCCTCCGTTATTGGATTGCATCCCTTGCAAACGAAAAATCCGGGACGCTTTCCGTATCTTTATCCAAATTTAATTATTCTGCTGCTTGGCCAGTTCTTCATAGGCCTCCACAACGGTATCCAGTTCTTCTCCATCGTCAATCCCAACCAAAATATCCTCACCGTTTTCATCCTGTTCTATCCTTAAAACGTAGGCTTCCCCATCGCCCTCATAATCCTCCTCCGGCATAAGGATAGCATACCTATCTTCATCTACATCCAGCACCGCCAGCACCTCAAATCGGCATTCATTGTCTTCTTCATCGTAAAGAACAATCATTTCCCTATCCTCTTCCAAGTATCACACCTCCCTGTATTACAGGTAAATTCTATTATATTATGTTTATACTGTCAACGCGCACTGCCTAGGCTGTCCAGGTACCCCTGCAGGATTATGGAAGCCGCAACCTTATCGATTACCTTTTTCCTTTTGTTCCTCCTTACTTCGCCCTCAATAAGCAGCTTTTCGGCCGCAACGGTGGAAAGCCTCTCATCCCACAGAACCACCTCCAGGCCCGTTACTTCCTCCAGTTTTTTTGCAAACTCCATGGCCTTTTCACCCTGGGGGCCTATGGTGGAGTTCATGTTTTTTGGAAAACCCATCACTATTTTGCCCACTTCCCATTCCGTGATGAGCTCCATTATCCGTTCTATATCCGCCTTAATATCCTTCCTTATTATTGTCTCCAATGCCTGGGCAGTCCAACCAAAGGAATCGCTTACCGCAACGCCTATTGTCCGGTCCCCCGGGTCCAGTCCGAGTATTCTCAATATATGCACCACCTAATCTTAACCTCACACAACCTTTATAAAAAAGTTTTTACATCTTACTGCACAGTAGCCGCACAGAATACACAACTCCTGCCTAACGCACGCCTTTCCATCCTTTAGATACAGCGCTCCTTGGCTGCAGACTGAGACGCAGCTGCCACAACCCTCACACCAGGGTTCTATCAACAGCCTTCTCCTTCGTGCGGATAAAGCCGACTCAGTCCCTGGGTCCACCGGCCTGTTTTCGAATATGGCAATATCCGTTTCCAGCTCTTCAACGCTCTGTATTCCCACCGCTACAGAACTAATATGAGGAATCCCCAGCACAAAATCAAAGCATTCCTTGGGGTTTTCAATAAGGTTTCCTCCGCCCAGGGGCTTCATAGCGTAGATTCCCTTACCCCTATAGTGGGCCTTGCCGATGGCCGTCAGCATGTCCTCAACACTGCCATCCGCGATGCCTAGTCCTCTAATGTTCACTAACGGGTGTATAACCTGTATTTCTTCCATTTCTGTTGCCGCCCTGACGCATTCCACATGATGGGTGGACACTCCAAAGGCCCTTATATACCCTTTATCCTTAGCCTTCAAGAAGTACTCCATCGCTTCGCGGTGTCCCTTTAACGTGAGGGCGCTTTCCTGCTCATGTAGCATAAAAATATCTATATAATCAAGTCCCATTTCCTTTAAAGCCTTCTCCAGGCTTTCCCTGGCCATTTTCCGGCTGTAGGCGTAGGTTTTGGTGGCGATAATAAGGCTGCTCCGGGGCCGCCCCTTCATTGCCTCTTTGATGTACCCATAGTTATCATAAAGCTCCGCCGTGTCCAGAAAGTTTATGCCCCGTTCCATTGCCCCTGCAATAAGCCCGGCACCCTCTTTTACACCTAAGTTTGCCTGCAAGGGACTTAATGTAAGGCTTCCAAAGCACAGTCTGGATACCTTAAGCCCCGTCTGTCCCAAATCCCTGTATTCCATCTCCCTTTTGCGGCTCCGCCGCCGGCCCCCTTCGCAATTTTCTTTCCTGTAGAACAATATACAGCATACTGGAAATAAAGAATATACTGCCCGTTGCCGAGGTAACCACCCCGGAATCATTAACAGCCATCCCTATCGCAGCGGCCACCACCAAGGCCGACCAGCCCTTTACATATACAGGATATTTTTTAAATATCCCTTTAAATATACCCACCGGCTTGTAGAATAGCACCCCCGTAACTGCAATTACCGTTATTAGCACCTTTGTCCAGATTGTAAACCTAAGCAACTTGAGGTTCATTGCGGCTTTCCTTTGCATAATAGCCAAAAGACCCAACGGTCCTTCCACGGCTGTCCCCTGGGCCGCCGCCGCCAGGTGGGAATGTTCCTCAAGAAATACCGTGTCCGCCACTAAAAAAGCGAACAACACCACTGCCATAGCAATACCCGCCATCGCCACCTGCTTAATACCGACTCTCACATCCAGCATGCGAAGCATGAAAAAAGTAAACGTCAGAAAGCAAGTAATGGCTCCTCCCAGATTTGCCCCCAACGCCGGGTACCCCACCACGATAACCACAATGCCCAACAATGCTGCAGCAATCCAGACAAGAGACTTTTGGCTGCCGGGCAAAGAGCACACGGCGATTATAATGCTCCCCGTTACAACACCCATATATTCGTTGCCTATCCCGTAGTACCGGGCCCCTATTATCGGGTCGTACCCCAGTACCGAGTTCCTTATCATGCTTCCACCGGTTGCAATATCCAGCACTATCAAAGCGGCAGTAAACCCGGTTACCGACAAAAGCAGTCCTTTAATGCTCTTTATGTACCGGTGGGATATAACACTAAGCCCCGTCGAGGCCGCAACCGCCGCAACGGCATTACCCGCAAGCGTCTGAAGCTTTAAGACGGGCAGCATCAGCAGTATCGCCGGAAAGGTCATTATGAAAATAAGCGCTGTCTCCTCCGGTGCTATAAGTATCCCTCTTAAAAAGTTCGGATACAGTATCGTAAACAGTCCTAGTATTACCACGAAAATAACTAATACCGCATAGTTATAGAGTATTGGATACCTGAAATTGGAGGTGTTCACCGTTCGGCGGCCTATCTCCCCAAGCCTTTCCAGGTTACCGGCAACCGGCACCGCCCTTAAGGGCCTACCGGTCAGCACCTCTGCATCTATTCCGAAATGTTTAAGCACCGTTGGGGCAATGTCTATACCTGCGATTATCCCTTCCCGCCTTGTGGTGCCGGAGGTTAATAGCCCCGGCAAAAAACCGCTACCATATACAATAACAGGGGTAAGCCTTGCACCCCGTGCAATGCTTTCATCCGAGGGATAGGGCGCGACTATTATTAAAAGCCAGCCCTCCCGGTCCGCCTTTTCTTTGATCCATTTTACAAAACCGTCTATCCTAAACAGGGTATCCCGCCGGTGGTCATTGTACGTTTCTCTATTAAGCAGATCCCTACTCTCTTCTATCCTGGTTAAGTCCCCCGTCTCTATTACAATAAAATCTGCCTTCCCGGTCATCTGTTCCGTGTACGCCTTTAATTTGGAAAAATCGGTTCTCCATCCAGTGGGGAACCCATGGTCCTCCTTCAAAACATCTTCCCCTACCACACCGTAATCCACCATGCCATCCTTGTCCATCGCAACTGACACTGCCCACCGTATCTGGGTATCTCCGCAGTCGCAGTTTCCAAGCACCGCTGTTTTAAGCCCTGCCCTGTGCAGGTAGTAACCGAGACTTCCCACCGTCGCGCGGTACTCTCCGTTTAGATTCTGTGTAATCAGTTTATTTATGTATGGGTTAACCACCATGCCTGGACTTGCTGTAACCCCGGTACGGCCCAAAAACTGTTTAGCTACGTCTTCATTTACCTCCAGGGCCCCTACTGCGGAGGGCGTGCCTTCAGCCCGGGTTCCGCTACCTATATTGACATATCCCTTGCATGCGCTGTAGCCCCCCGACGGCCTGTTGTTCATAAGGGCAGCCGACCCGCCTGTTATTAATTCCCTAAAACCGGGCAACCCCTCCACGTCTTCAAAGGAAAGCCTGTCGGCTATCAGGAGCACTACTTTATTCCCGGTACTATCCTCCGCTTTTACCGTAATAGTCGCCAAAACCAAAACAAAAAAAATCAGAATGCCGGATAGTATAGTTCTACTATCTGGTTTCATAAAAGCAGCACCCGCCTTAGGACCCCCGTTTACAGGTTCTTAAGGTACTCCTTTACGATCTCCTCCAGTATTTCGTCTCTCTCCACCTTGCCAATAAGGCTTCTTGCATTATTGTGGCTGGTAATATAGGTAGGATCGCCGGATATTATATACCCCACAATCTGATTTATTGAATTATATCCCTTCTCTTCAAGAGCGTTGTACACCGATGTTAGGACTTCCCTAACCCTGTTTCGTTTTTCCTTTTCCACGTTGAATTTCATAGTCTTGTCGGAATCCTTCAACACTCCCAACACTCTCCTTTTAAATATTTATTACCATATATTATATATTAATATACATGTCCTTCAAATACAAATAAAAATAGGTAAACGACCGGTAAGGCATCCGGCCGTTTGTAGGGGAGCGTTTATTTCAACTGTGATTGCAGCATTTCAATAACCATATCCAGGGCCTTGGAGATATCCTCCGGTCTTTTAGCCCCTGCCTGGGCCATGTCCGGTTTGCCCCCTCCGCCGCCTCCGGCAGCCTTTGCTACTTCTTTAATAATGCTGCCGCAATGTACCCCTGCGGAAACGGCATCCTTTGTAGCCATAGCCACCATGCTTATCTTATCACCCTTTAAGGAGGCCAACACAACCACCCCGGACCCCAAGCGGCCTCGCAGGGTGTCCCCCAAATTCCTCAGGGCGTCCATATCAAGGTTGTCAACCCGGGCTGTAATCACCTTAAATCCCTTAACCTCCTTGGCGTCCTGTATCAGTCGCTCGGTCTCCTGCCCTGCAAGCTTTTGCCTTAAGGAATGGATTTCCCTTTCCTTGGCTTTAAGGTCCTCCACAAGGCTTTCAACCCTGGCGGCCACGTTTTCAACGGGGGCCTTAAGCATTCCTGCCACTTTGTTTAAGATGTTTTCCCTTGCTTTGATATGCTCAAGAGCCCTGCTGCCGGTCAGGGCTTCTATTCTTCTTACCCCAGCGGCTATACTGCTTTCCGCCAGTAGGACAAACTGCCCCAGGGCCCAGGTGTTTTTCACATGGGTGCCACCACAAAGCTCTAGGCTGAAATCGCCCGTCTTTACCACCCTGACCGTATCCCCGTACTTTTCACCGAAAAGAGCGGTTGCTCCCATATTCCTGGCGCTATCAATATCGGTTACTATTGTCTCAACCTCCAGCCCTTCTAATATTTTCCAATTGACCAGGTCCTCCACCTGTTTAAGCTGCTTTTCCGTCACAGCAGCTATATGAGTGAAGTCAAACCTCAGCCGGTCCGGACCGACCAGCGACCCGGCCTGCTCCACATGGCCGCCCAGAACTGCCCTTAGGGCCCTATGCAACAGATGTGTGGCAGTATGATTCCTGGCAGTGTCAATTCTTCGGCCGGTATCTATCTCGGCGATGGCCTCCATGCCCGGCTTTACGGTCCCGGATTTTACAAGTCCCATGTGAAGGAATCTTCCCCCCTGTACCGCTATGCAGTCGGTAACTTCCACTTGGAAGCCCTCACCCCTGACCTCTCCTTTGTCTCCCATCTGACCGCCGCTTTCGGCGTAAAAGGGTGTGGCATCCAGTATTAGCGTCACCCGGTCTCCTTCAACAGCCTCATCCACCATGGATTTTCCTTTTAATACAGCTGCGACTCTGGTTTTAAGGCTACACTTTTCGTAGCCCTCAAACCTGGTGACTGCGATCCCTTCTAACTGGGAGGAATCCTCGTCGCTCCACCCTACCGTCTGGGCTTCCGCCCGGGCAGCCCTTGCCCTGTCCCTCTGGGCAGCCATTTCCCTTTCAAACCCTTCCTCGTCCACCGTCATGCCTTCCTCCTCCAGTATATCCCTCGTAAGGTCCAGGGGAAAACCGAAGGTATCGTACAGTTTAAATGCCCTGTCGCCGGTTAGTACCAAGGTACCGGCTTCCTTGGCTTGGAGGACGTATTCCTGTAGAATACTTAGTCCCTGGTCCAGCGTCTCCTGGAATCTTTCTTCCTCCAATTTAATTATCTTACGAATATAGTCTCTTTTTTCTATCAGTTCGGGGTAAGCGCCGCCAGATACCTCTACCACCTTGTCGGATACATCGTACAAAAAGCTTCCCTTAAGCCCCAGCAGCTTTCCATGGCGTGCGGCCCTGCGTAGCAATCTTCGCAGCACATAGCCCCTGCCCTCGTTGGAGGGAAGAACCCCGTCGCTAATCATATTGGTAACCCCCCGTATATGGTCGGTTATTACCCTTATCGAAACGTCCGCCTTTGGGTCTTTCCCGTACTCGTTTCCGGTCAATCCGGCAATGTAATCGAGGATATGGCGAATGGTGTCCACCTCAAACATGGTGTCCACACCTTGCATTATGGCTGCCATTCTCTCAAGGCCCATACCGGTGTCTATATTGGGCTTTTCAAGCCGGTGATATTCACCTTTTGCATCTCTGTCAAACTGGGTAAACACCAGGTTCCAGAACTCCACATACCTATCGCAGTCGCAGCCTACCCTGCAATGCTGGCTGCCGCAGCCGAATTTCTCGCCCCGGTCAAAATATATCTCTGAGCAGGGTCCACAGGGGCCCAGGCCTATTTCCCAGAAATTATCCTCCTTGCCCATCCGCACAATTCTTTCGGCGGGTATGCCCACCGACTTGTTCCATATTTCGAAGGCCTCGTCGTCGTCCTGGTAAATGGTAATCCATAGACGGTCCTTGGGCAGCTTTAAATCTACGGTTACAAACTCCCACGCCCATGCGATGGCTTCCTCCTTGAAATAATCACCAAAGGAGAAGTTGCCCAGCATCTCAAAAAAGGTGCCGTGCCGGGCGGTCTTGCCCACCCGCTCTATGTCCGGTGTCCTTATACACTTCTGGCATGTAACAACCCTTTTTCTTGGAGGCTTTTTGGCCCCGGTGAAGAAAGGCTTGAGCGGTGCCATACCGCTGTTTATGAGCAGCAGGCTTTTATCGTTTTGCGGGACAAGAGGAAAACTAGGCAGCCTCTGGTGGCCTTTGCTCTCAAAATACTTCAGAAATCTTTCCCGTATTTCGTTAAGACTCAACTGTTCCATTTTTATTACCTCCCTTTGTGGAATGGCGACACACCGCATAAATACAAAAATCCCCTCCATGACTATTGTCAGGGACGGGGACTAATCCGCGGTACCACCCTATTTGCCAACAATATTGGCCTCTCACACAATATAACGGATATATCCGGCAGCATCTACTTAACCTGTTCGACGCTGCTACTCCGGGACTGCTTCATTCGCCCTGTTTTGAAAGCCTTTCAGCCGGGGGCTTCCTCTCTGGGGAAACGGAATCGAATTACTCCTTCCCTTCACTGTATTTACCATTCATTAATTTTAAATAAGATTATATATAAACTGCCCAATCTTGTCAAATATTATTTTATTATATTTACTGTTTTGTCAAATACATACAATACAAGCACCTTTATTATGGCCGCCGCCGGGACGGCAATAAAGAGCCCCACCAACCCAAAAAACTGCGCCGCTATCAAAAGGGAAAGTATAATAAACACCGGGTGTATGCCAACGCTATCCCCTACTATTTTAGGCGTGATTATACCGCTTTCCAGCTGCTGTATAAGCACCACCACCCCCACCGCCCACAGTGCCTTTGTGGGGCTTTCCATAAGCCCCACCAGCACCACTGGCACACCTCCGATAATCGGGCCGAAATAGGGTATTATATCACCCAGGCCGGTAATTACGCCAAGCAGTATAGCAAAGTTTAAATCTATAACTAAAAAACCGATAATGGCCAATACCCCCACAACCAGTGCCACCAGGAGCTGGCCGCGGATAAATCCCATAAGCACTCTGTTAATCTCTCCGCTTATTTTAGCAGCATCCTGTCTGAGTCTCATTGGTATAAGGTACTGTGCCAGAGCGATAAAATAATCCTTATCCTTAAGCAGATAGAAGGAAACTACAAGGGCTATCACCCAGCTGACAAGGCCCTGGAAAAAAGCCATCAGCCAGTTGGTGAGGTTGTTAATCTGGTGGATTGTTAATTCCTGTATGTAATCGATATTATTTCTTATCGCTTCTCGGAGTTCAGGGGTTAAGGTCCTGCTGAATTTTAGATATACTCCGTCAAGGTATTCCTTGGTTCTAACCGCATAGGTAGGAAGAATATCCATGAACTTCATGGTTTCGCGATAGACCGACGGTAGTAAAAAGGATAAAATACCAACGGCAGCACCAACAATAACCGAGTACACAACAATAACCGCCGCCACTCTATCGGTTCCTCTTCTTGTAAGTGCTTCCACCATGGGGTTTAATACATAGGCAATAACTGTTCCTATTATGAAGGGCCTGAGTATTGACCATATCACACCTTTGTTCTTTACAAAAAAAATGCCGATAAAAAGCATAAGGAGGGATACAACTGTAATAATCAAAACATTTCTAGTTCTTCCGGCCAACTTGTATCCTCCCTATACGCCAGAAAGCGACCAAGTCGCTTCCCTGAAGTTCTATTTTACCATTTCCTTGGCATCGTTCATGAGATTCATCGCTCTTCCGGCCATGCGCCGGCCGCTCCTAAGTATTCTTCTTCTGGTTCGTGGCGCCGGCAT
>JAAYJF010000102.1 GCA_012523075.1 Clostridiales bacterium
CCCAGTTGGTCGAATTTCCTTAAAAGCTCTTTCTGCTCGGCACTTAATTTCCTCGGTACCTCCACAACCACCTTTACATACTGGTCCCCCCGACCACGGTTGTTAAGCCGCGGTATGCCCTTACCCCTTAGCCGAAACACCGTCCCACTTTGGGTGCCCTCGGGTATGGACTGTTTAACTTTACCGTCAAGGGTGGGTACCGTGATCTCGTCGCCCAGAGCCGCCTGGGCAAAGCTTATGGGAATGTCGCAGTACACGTTCTCGTTTTCCCTTCTAAATACCTTGTGAGGCCTAACTCTTATATATACATAAAGGTCCCCGGAGGGTCCGCCCCTTTCGCCGGGTTCTCCTTCGCCCCGCAGCGAAACCACCGAACCGTTGTCCACCCCGGCCGGCACTTTTATCGTGATTGTACGGGTTTTAAGAGTTTTTCCAGTGCCGCCGCATCCGGTGCAGGGCTCCTCTATAATGGTACCCTCACCGTGGCACTTATCACAGGTGCGTACCGTCTCAAACCGGCCCAGCGCAGTGTTCTGTCTGTACCTAACCTGGCCGGTACCGCCGCATTTGTCGCAGGTCTTGGCCGAGGTACCCGGCTTTGCACCGGTACCGTCACAGACAGTGCACTTTTCCTGTCTTCTAACCCTGATGTCCTTTGTAATACCAAAGGCGGCCTCCTCAAACTCCAGCTCAATGTCCGCCCTTATGTCGCTGCCCTTTGCGGGCCTTCTTGCTGCCCTGCCGCCGGAGAACCCGCCCCCGAAAAATGTTTCAAATATATCTCCAAAACCGCCGAAGTCGCCAAAGCCACCAAAACCGCCGAAATCGCCGTACCCTCCAAAGCCGCCCTGGCCGCCAGGCGCTGCATGCCCGAAGGTGTCGTACTGCTTTCGCCGGGTGTCGTCGCTTAGTACCTCGTAGGCCTCGTTTATCTCCTTGAATTTTTGTTCCGCCTGCTTATCGTCGGGGTTTATATCCGGGTGGTACTTTTTTGCCAGTCTCCTGTATGCCTTTTTTATATCATCTGCGCTAGCGTTTTTTTCCACGCCCAGCACTTCGTAGTAATCCCTCTTGCTCATAGGCACCTCACCTCAAATAGATTGATAGCCTCTCCCTTTGCATTAATGCCGGCCCGCATACTCGTACAGGCCGGCATTTTTACGCTACTTACCATCCTCTTCGTCAACCACTTTGTAATCGGCGTCCACCACGTTTTCGTCCTCCGCCTTATCGTCCCCGGCAGCACCCTCCGGACCCGCAGCCTTTTCGGCCTGCTGGTACAGCTTGGCGGATACTTCATAGAACACCTTTGTAAGCTCTTCGGTAGCGCCCTTTATTGCATCGGTATCGTCCTTATCCAGGGCCTCCCTGACTTTTTTGAGCTCCGTTTCTATCCTTTCCTTATCGGCGGGCTCAACCTTATCGCCCATATCCTTTAGCGTCTTTTCCGACTGGTAAACAAGGGAGTCGGCATTATTCCTTACTTCCACTTTCTCTTTAAGCTTTTTGTCTTCCTCGGCAAATTTTTCTGCCTCTTTGACCTTTTTTTGAATCTCTTCTTCATCAAGGTTGGTGGAAGCGGTTATCGTAATCTTCTGCTCCTTACCGGTGCCCAAGTCCTTGGCAGACACGTTTACTATACCGTTGGCGTCAATATCAAAGGTAACCTCTATCTGAGGCACACCCCTCGGTGCCGGTGGGATGCCGGTTAACTGGAACCTGCCCAGCGTAACGTTTCCGGCTGCCATCGGCCTTTCTCCCTGCAGAACGTGTACGTCAACGCTGGTCTGCCCATCGGCTGCGGTGGAGAAAATCTGGCTCTTCTTGGTGGGGATGGTTGTATTTCTTTCTATAAGCTTTGTGAACACACCCCCTAAGGTCTCTATGCCGAGGGAAAGCGGTGTAACGTCTAAAAGCACAATATCCTTTACCTCGCCGGTCAGCACCCCTGCCTGGATAGCCGCCCCTACTGCAACGCATTCGTCCGGGTTTATACCTTTATAGGGTTCCTTTCCCGTTATCTTCTTGACTGCTTCCTGTACCGCCGGTATTCTGGTGGAACCTCCCACAAGAATTATCTTGTCCAGCTGGCCTGCGCTCAGTCCCGCATCCTTTAGGGCCTTCCTCATGGGTTCCATGGTGGCCTCCACAAGGTCCGCCGTCAGTTCCTCAAACTTCGACCGCGTAAGGGTCATATCCAGGTGTTTGGGTCCCGTCGCGTCGGCGGTTATAAAGGGAAGGTTTATGTTGGTGGACAGCACGCCGGACAATTCTTTCTTGGCCTTTTCCGCCTCGTCCTTAAGCCTTTGCAGGGCTGTTCTGTCCTTTTTCAGGTCTATGCCTTGCTCCTTTTCAAACTCCGCCGCCAGGTAGTCTATTATCCTCTCGTCGAAGTCATCGCCGCCAAGCTTGTTGTTACCGCTGGTGGCCAGCACCTCAAAAACACCATCCCCAAGCTCCAGTATGGACACGTCAAAGGTACCGCCGCCCAGGTCGAATACCAGTATTTTCTGGTTTTCACCCTTTTCCAGGCCGTAGGCAAGGGACGCTGCTGTGGGCTCGTTTATTATCCTAAGCACCTCAAGTCCGGCTATCCTGCCCGCATCCTTGGTAGCCTGCCGCTGGCTGTCGGTAAAATACGCCGGGGTGGTTATAACCGCCTTTGTTACTTTTTCTCCCAGGTAACTCTCCGCATCGGATTTTAGCTTTTGCAGCACCATTGCGGATATTTCCTGCGGTGTGTATTCCTTACCGTTTAATGTAACCTTTTTATCACTGCCCATTAGCCTTTTTATCGAACCAACGGTACCGTCGGGGTTTGTTATCGCCTGTCTTTTGGCCACCTGCCCCACCATTCTTTCGCCGCTCTTTGAAAAAGCCACCACCGACGGAGTTGTTCTACTACCTTCGGCGTTGGTGATTACCGTCGGCTCCCCGCCCTCCATGATAGCAACACACGAGTTGGTGGTCCCTAAATCTATTCCTATTACTTTTCCCATTCTAGAATCTCCTCCCATACTATAATGCTACTTTTACAATGCTGGGCCTTAAGACCCTTGTTTTTATCATATACCCCTTCTGGAGCACCTCCAGAACGGTACCCTCTTCCTTGTCGGTGTCCTTCACTTGCATAACGGCATGATGGAAGTTAGGGTCAAACTTTTCGCCCTCGGCGGGTATCTCTTCCACATGGTATTTAGACAGTATTTCCCTAAGCTGTTTGACCACCATCTCTATACCTTCCCTAAGGGACGCACTGCCACAGTCACAGTCCTGGCCTGCCGCCGAAAGGGCCGCCCTTTCCATATTGTCCAGCACGCCAAGGAAATCAAGTATAATCTCCCCGGCAACATACCCATACATCTCTTCCTTTTCCCTTGCGATTCGCTTTCTGTAATTATCAAAATCAGCCTGTAGCCTTAACAGGCGATTGTAGTATTCCTCGTTTTTTTCCTTAAGTTCCTCAAGCTGTCCCTGTACGGTTTGGCCCTCCGCCGCTTCTCCGTCCAGCCCTTTCCCGGCGGCCTCGGTATCACCATCTGACCCTTTCGAAGAGCACTCCCTTGATTTGCCTTGCTCTTTACCGTTTCTTTCTCCGGTTTCCTGCTCCTTTTCTTTTAAATCCTTGTCCTTGTCCTCCACTGTGCATCACCCTCATTCTATGTTTTGTTACTCCGGTTACTTATCCATCATACCCGTTATATAGCCTGAAATAAACTCCAGCACCGCCACCACCCTGTCGTATTCCATCCTGGTGGGACCTATGACTCCTATCCTGCCTATTTCTCTGCCTCCCACCCTGCAGGATGCAGTAACAAGGCTGCAGTCCTTCATATAGACATTGTCCATCTCGCTTCCTATACTGACCACCACTCCCTTTCCTCCAATCCTTCTTATAATGTCCATGAGTTGCTCCTTTTCCTCAATAATCTCCATAAGGCTCTTTGCCTTGGATATGTCCGAGTACTCGGGGAAATTGAACAGGTTGCTCATGCCATCTGCGTATACATCATCTCCCCCGACTATGCTTAAACCTTCCATAAGCATCGGGATGAGGCTGTCCAGCTGGCTGTACCGGTAGGCCAGTTTTTTGTAGTCCTCGGAGGCTATGCAGTGGTTGAGCTCTTCGATGGTCATGCCTCCGAACTTGTCATTTGCCACCCTGGTAAGGCTCTCAAGGTACTCAGCGGTAACAGTATCAGCGGTCTTTATTATGGTGTTCTTCACTATACCGTTGTCGGTCACTATAACTGCCACAAGCCTGTTACTGTCAAGTTGGATAAAATGTATATGCCTCAGCCTGCAGTCAATAAGATTTGAATTTATCACAAGCGAAGTATACCTTGTAAGCTGGGACAGAATCCTGGCGGTTTTCCTTATGATACTCTCTATTTCGTCCATCCTCTCCCCCAGTTCCCTTATAATTATCTCCTGCTCTTTTCGCGGCAGGTTCCTTATCTGCATCAATCGGTCCACGTATAGCCTGTAGGCCCTCTCGGAGGGCACTCTGCCCGCCGATGTGTGGGGCTGCTCAAGATAACCCATTTCCTCCAAATCCGACATCTCGTTTCTTATGGTAGCCGAACTGATGCCCAGCTTGTACTTCTTGGCAATGGTCCTGGACCCAATGGGCTGCGCCGTTGAGATGTAGTCCGCTATTACGGCCTGAAGTATTTTTAGTTTCCTGTCATCTACCAGCATTTAATCACCCCTCTTTGTTAGCACTCTCCTTTAAGGAGTGCTAACCGCTATGCCATAAAAATATCATTGGTACTTTTTTTTGTCAATAGTTTTTTTCTGTTATATTAGGAATTGTACAAAAACCCTGTTGGATAGGTCTATTCCCCTGGGAGTAAGCCAAAGACCCCTACCGTCGGTCTCTATAAGCCCGTCCCTTTGCAGTCCTTTAAGCTGTTCACCGTAAAGCGTCCGGATATCTTCGCCAAACCTTCGCTCAAACTCTCTAAAACTTACACCCCACCGGGTGCGCAGCTTAAGGAATATGGTTTCGAACATCTCCTCATCGGCAGAAAGCGTCTCGGAACCCTCCACCGGTGGCAGACCTTTTTTAAGCATATTGCAGTACCTATGTATGTCGGCAGTATTCCACCGTCTCACCCCACCGTCGTAGGAATGGGCGGCGGCACCGACGCCTACATAGGGACGGTTGTCCCAGTAGGCCAGGTTGTGGATGCATTCCCTGCCTTTTTGCGCGAAATTGGAAATCTCGTACCTACCGTAGCCCTTGTTCCCCAGGTATTCCACCGCGTAATGATACATATCCCTGTCAAGGTCAGGGTCGGGCTTTTGGATAACACCCTCCGACAGCATCCGGTGAAATTCCGTACCCTCCTCAATCTTAAGCGAGTAACAGGAAATATGCTCTGGCCGGAGGTCTGTGACCGCTTCAAGGGTTTTTGACCAGCTTTCCATGGTCTGGCCGGGAATGCCAAATATAAGGTCAATGTTTATATTGTCAAAACCTTTTCTTCTTGCCCGCCGATAGCTTTGAACAAAATCCTCCCGGTCGTGGACCCTGCCCAATACCTTAAGCTCGGAGTTATCCCAGCTCTGCAGCCCTATGCTAAGCCGTTTTATTCCCCTTTCCTTAAGACATATAAGCATTTCCTCGGACAGTGTCCCTGGGTTTGCTTCGATGCTTGCCTCAACGCAGCGGCTTGTATCAAAGCAGAGGCCTATTCCCTCAAGGATTCGGGATACAAAAGTCGGGTCCATACAGGTGGGGGTACCCCCTCCTATATAGACCGTCCGAAGAGTTCTTCCTCGGTACATCTCCATCTCGGCAAGCAGGGCCTTTACATAATCCTCCTGCATATCCTCCATGCCGGGGAAAGATACAAAGTCGCAGTAATGGCATTTTTTTATACAAAAGGGAATGTGTACGTACAGTGAGCATTCCATCGGCTTTCCTCCGTTAATTGAGTTTAAGAACCGACATGAAGGCCTCCTGGGGAACTTCCACGCTCCCTACCTGCCTCATCCTCTTTTTGCCTTCCTTCTGCTTTTCAAGCAGCTTTCTCTTCCTTGTTACGTCCCCGCCGTAGCACTTTGCCAGCACGTCCTTCCGAAGGGCCTTTATGGTCTCCCGTGCTATTATCTTATTGCCAATGGTTGCCTGGATGGGTACCTCAAACATGTGCCTGGGTATAGACTCCTTCAGTTTTTCCGCTATGGCCCTTCCCCTTGCGTAGGCCTTGTCTTTGTGAACTATAAAGCTTAGCGCATCCACCGGCTCGGAGTTTAGCAGTATATCCAGTTTTACCAAATCAGCCTCCTGGTAGCCCTTGAACTCGTAATCGAAGGAGGCGTATCCCCGGGTACGGGACTTTAGCACATCGAAAAAATCGTATATTATCTCGTTTAGCGGCATTTCGTACTCTAGCACAACCCTGGTTTCCTCCAGGTACTTCATGTCCTTGAAAATGCCCCTTCGCTCCTGGCATAATTCCATTATCGGACCCACGTACTCGGTGGGCACCATAATCGAAGCGTTTACTATAGGCTCCTTCATGTATTCGATATTGTTGGCCTCGGGCAGGTTTGTGGGGTTGTCTATCGCAACCTCCTCACCGCTTGTTGTCTTGACCTTATATATTACGCTGGGGGCGGTGGTGACTATGTCCAGGTCATATTCCCTCTCCAGTCGTTCCTGAACAACCTCCATATGCAAAAGCCCCAGGAAACCGCATCTGAAACCAAAGCCCAGGGCTGCAGAGGTCTCCGCCTCAAAGCTAAGGGATGCATCGTTAAGCTGCAACTTTTCCAGGGCTTCTCTTAAGGCTTCATAGTCCGACCCGTCGGCAGGATATATACCGCAAAATACCATAGAGTTCATCCTCTTGTAACCCGGTAGCGGCTGGTCGGTGGGGTTGTCCGCATCGGTCATGGTATCCCCCACTCTGGTGTCCCTTACGTTTTTTATGCTGGCAGCAACAAAGCCCACCGAGCCCGCCTTCAGTTCATCGACGGGGGTGAGAGCTGGCGTGAATATGCCCACCTGGTCTACCTCAAAGGTCTTTCCGGTTGACACCATCTTAATGTCCATCCCCGGCTTTACCGCCCCTTCAAACACCCTTACGTAGGATATGGCACCCCTGTAACTGTCATAATAGGAATCGAAAATAAGTGCCTTAAGGGGCGCGTTTTCATAACCGGAGGGGGGTGGTATCTTTGCCACCACCGCTTCAAGCACCTCTTCAATATTGGTGCCCTCCTTAGCGGAAATAAGGGGCGCATCCGAGGCGTCAATGCCTAGAATGTCCTCTATTTCCTGCTTCACCCTGTCGGGATGGGCACTGGGCAGGTCTATTTTGTTAATCACCGGCACTATTTCCAGATTGTTTTCCAGAGCGAGGTACAGGTTGGCTAAGGTCTGAGCCTCTATGCCCTGGGAGGCGTCCACTACCAGCAGTGCTCCCTCGCAGGCCGCGAGGCTCCTTGACACCTCGTAGGTAAAGTCTACATGGCCCGGCGTGTCTATTAGATTTAGAATGTATTCCTTACCGTCCCTGGCTTTGTATACAAGCTGCACCGTCTGGAGCTTTATTGTGATGCCCCGTTCCCTTTCAAGGTCCATGTTGTCCAGGATTTGGTCCCGCATTTCCCTTTTGGTGAGCATCCCGGTGCTTTCTATAAGCCTGTCCGCCAGGGTTGATTTACCGTGGTCTATGTGGGCAATGATACAGAAATTACGTATATTCTTATGTTTGTGCATAGCTTAGCATTCCTCCTAAGTTTGGAGACATACCTCATGCTACAGAGACCTACCCTGATGTAGAGGTGTGTCCCGGCTCAATAGCTTGTTAATCGGGAACATTCATTTGAGATGTGCGAAGTGTGATGCAGGAAGTGTGAGCATAAGCCGTTTCCTAGGGCAACACTGAAATCCCACATCTCTCATCTCACCTCACACATCACAACAAGGTGTGTCCCCTTTCCTTTATTAACCCATTTAATTATTATAGCATAAGGAAAAATAGTAATACAATGCAGGCGGATGATTTTAGGAATAGGCCGACGTTTCGTTAAATCCGCACCATCTCGCCGGATTCGTTTCGGAATATATTTAATTGTTCCCTCTGCGATACTTGCCTTACATGACCTGCTGTATACATGATATCAACAACAGCCGCAAAACTAAACCCCTCACTGGCTTAATCCTCAAATAAATAAAAAACCGCCCCACAAAGGCGACCACTGAAAAAGTCCATTTTTGTCATCCTGAGCTATGCGAAGGACCTTGCGACAGCGAAGGACCTTTAAGTTTTTTAAAACATAAGATTCTTCACTATGTTCAGAATGACAAGCAAAAAAGCGTAGTTTTTCAGCAGTCTCCCACAAAGGCAGCGTACAAAAAACTATTATAATATTGGGCTGTAAATTACCAGCTGCGAACTAATACCTGTGTTCTGTGTGTCCTGTGAACCGCGGGGAACCGCGAGAACCGTCCCCATTGGTTTACCTAGCAAAAATTTTTGCCAACCTACCCTTTAGCGTCTCGTAAGCCCTAGCCCATTCACTCTTATTAATGGATACTTCACTGCCTGCAAACTCCAGCTTTATTACCTGCCCGTCAACTCCGTACACCCCAAATATAGGCCGGTCATTCCCCCTGCCCATCATTTCCCGAAGGCTGCCATCCACAACCGCAAGGCCGCAGCAAAAAAGCGTAAGGCACAGCATAAGGCCTACAAAAGCCTTAAGTCTTAGTTTCCTTTTATACCTTCTTTTCTCCAGTCTGCCCACCGTGCTCCCCTCTTGTCCATATGTTTTTTACTAAGTAAATGGTATCCCAAACAAGGCTTTTTATTCCTTTATCTCGTTAATGGCTTCGGCAATGGCCTTTGCCAGATACGGGACGGAAGCCAGCGCCTCTTCCATTGTGTTGGCGTTGCTTCCCACCTCAACCAGTGCCGAATAATCGGACAACTGTTGGTTGTACTGACCGGTTCGCTTTTCCAGAACCCTGCGGCATAGCCCCGGACACTGATTGTTTATCTTATTCTTCAAAAGCTCTGCAAATTTCCGTGTCTCTGCGCTATTGGGCGTGTCCGGTCCCCACACCAGCATAAGCCGGGCAATGTCCTGTCCCCCCACCCTCATGGCGGACAATACACGGGCACTTTGCTCCTCCCCCCGGTTTCTCATGGGAAAAGCGTCCCGGTGCAGGTCCAGTACCACCTTTATAGAAGGGTGTTCCGCCATTACCCTGCGGACGGAATTAAGGGACCTTGAATAGGCCGGTGTGAACTCCGGATAATCGTGAAAGGTTGTGATGTGTATAGTCTTTATTTCATACTGGGACTGCAGTACCTCCCGAAGTTCCCTGCCCACCCTTACCACCGAATACCTGGCATCAACGGTCCTGTCCACGTCTGTGGGGGTATAGTTATAGGCTTTGGATGGCCTGTAGGCCTCCGAGGTATGGGTGTGATAGATAAGCACCACCGGCTGCTCCATATCCAGTTGGGTCCTGGTAGGGTTTTGGAACTGTCTTCCGTCTTCTCCTGTTTTTCCTTCAAAGACAGTATCTATCTCAATTTCGCCCGGGCTGTATTGGTTTAGTATATCCTTTAAGTCCTCCTCCGGGTCGTAGGGGTTGCCCCGGTTTACACCCGCCGAGGTGCCCCTGCTGGATATGGGCAGGTCGTAACTTCCCATTATGGGCAGCTCCGCAACTATAAGACGCTTGGGATCCCTGTAGTTCCAATTGGTGACCATCCTTATGAGTGACCTGAAAAAGGAATCGTTCCTATCTCTTCTCTCAGTCCCTATGGCAGGGAAGGCCCTGTCCAGCACTGACCGTAATAGGCTATCCACCAGCTGCTGTCCGTCACCGGAGATTTCGCTGCCCTGCTGCGAAAAAACTTCCATGGCGTACCAGCTTAAGTACATGCTCCTTATGCCCGCAAATAAGGCCAGAAGGCCTATGATTACTATTATGACCGCACTCCATTTACCCGGCTTTATCGCCTTTATCCTTATCAACCTGAGTACCCCTCTCTTTTCGTTACGGCTTTTGTTCAACTATAAAAATATATTCCTGCGGGCCATCCAATATGTTTACCTATATGAAAAGGCACCGTTTTTTTAAGTACCGGTGCCTTATACTTAGTTTATGAACCTATCTACATCGCCCGGGCCGATGGAGGGATGAAGATAGATGTTCAGACCGTTGGCGAGTATCTTTGACATATCGTTGACCATGTCGTCAATTTCCTTCGGGGTCACCATAAGGCCTCCTACATTGGGGTCCAGTACCTCCCGGATTAGATTGTACCGGTCCTCTCCTTTCATGTTCTGGAGCACCTGGTAGAATTCCATCCCCTCGTCCGCCTGCTTAAGCATTGTGTCCACCACCATATCTATGGTGTCGCTGGCCATGGTGGCCGCGTCCACCACCGTGGGCACTCCTATTGCTATAACGGGGACACCCAGGGTCTCATGGTTAAGCTCTTTCCGTTTGTTGCCCACTCCCGAACCGGGGCTTATACCGGTGTCCGCTATCTGTATGGTAACGTTTATTCTTTCCATTTTCCTTGAGGCGAGGGCGTCTATCGCGATTACCCTGTCCGGCTTGATTTTGGATACAATACCTTCTATTATCTCCCCCGTCTCTATGCCGGTTATACCAAGCACCCCCGGAGAAATGGCACAGACCGATGAGACACCCTCATCCACCTGGTCGGGGAGGTACTCAAAAACATGCCTTGTTACCATAAGATGCGATACTGTCTTTGGACCTAAGGAATCGGGAGTTACGTTCCAGTTACCCAGCCCCACCACTAAGGTTGTGCTGTCCCTGTCAGCAGGAGCTATCCTTTGTAATTCCTCACCCAACGTCCTGCTTGCGTCTTCATATACATCCCTGTCTCTATTCCTGATACCGTCCGCCTCAATGGTAATGTAATTGCCGACGGGCTTGTTCATAATCCGCGCGCCAACTTCCTGCTGTATGTTTACCCTGGTAACCTTTATCCCCTTTGTCTCGGAAACGTCAACCTCCACCCCGGGAATTTCCTTATCTTTATCCTCCCTATACATATCCCTTGCTTCCACCGCAAGGTCGGTTCTTTTATTGAACATGCCGCACCTCCTAAGGTCTATATATAACATGTTTAAAACCTTACATCCCTTAGCGTGTCATCCTGAGCGACCGCCTGTCGTAAAGGGCGGCACCCTGTCATCCTGAGCCTCCCCCTTTCATCCTGAGTGCAGCGAAGGACCTTGTGCCTGCCTCCAGTAAAGATTCTTCGGGCTTCGCCCTCTTAAGCGCCAGATAAAGGTATGTAATATTATTAGTACGTTATATGTAGCTTAAACATCTGCAGAATAAAAACACAGTATTGTCAAACATTAATACTGTGTATAGGTTTGGCTAAGGCTTCCCTTTTTATTCAACACGGCTTGCATTTTGCAAACCGTCATGGTAAAATATCACTTGTTAATCCCGCAAAAGGGGGTGAAAGAAATGGCAAATATCAAATCTTCAGAAAAAAGAGCAAGGATTGCAAGGGTAAGAACGGCCAGAAACAAGTCTTATAAGTCCGCGGTTAAGTCCGCCACCAAAAGGTTTGAAGCGGCAATAAACGCAGGCGACGAGCAGCAGGCCAGGGAGGCTTTTGTAAAGGTGGAAAAGCAACTGGACAAGGCGGCAACCAAGGGCATTATTCATAAAAACACCGTAGCCAGGAAAAAATCCAAACTTGCAAAGAAGCTAAACAACGCAATGTAGGCGCAGAAAAATAAGCGTACATGTTACCGTACGCTTTTTTGATTCCAATAATTTTAAAGGCTGGCTATCAAAAGCTCCAGGGCAAGCCAGGGCTCTATTCTACCGCTTTTAATACGGATATCGACTTCACCACATTCCTTCAAAGCCTTTTTTAGGTCCTCCCGGGTGAAATTGGCTGTCTGTCTCATCAAAGAATCCGCCACAAAGGGTGGAAGCTGGAGTTTGGACGCCACCGCCCTGCCCGAGTATCCCATTCCCTTCATATACGACGCCTGCAGCAGCAGCCGGAACTGTCTTGCCACCATAAAGAGTACCCTAACCGGCGGTTCTCCGCTTCGCCTAATGTCCTCCAAAAGCCCTACAGCCCTTGAAATGTCCCTGCCGCCTATGGAGTCAACAAGCTTGAATATGTTTGTGTCCAGGTTTTCCGGGGCAAGGGCTTCAATATCCTCCTTTGTTATAATATCCCTGCCTTCGCAGTACTCTACCACCTTTTCAATTTCGTTGGCGATTCCCTCCAGCGTTTTATCCGAATCCCGGTCCAGGTACCCGGTAAGGGCAATAAACCGCTTAAGCACCGCCGGGGAAATCTTCTTGCCGCTCCCGGCAAATCGCTTGGCGACCCATTTTTCTAAAATGTGGGGTTTAAGTCTGCCAAACTCAACCACATTGCCCACCGACTTAGCGGTTTTCATGACCTTTGTCCTCATATCGGGGCTGGTTTTGGTGGTAATTACAAGGCAAGTATACCCGGGAAGGCTTTCAAAACAGCTCTGCAGCTTTTCTATATCTTCCTTGGAAAAACCTTTCCTGCCTGAGGTTGTGAAAACAGCGTTGTTTACTATTACAAGTCTCCTTTCGTTCATAAAGGGCAGCGTCTCACAGGTGTTTATTATGCTGTCCGCCGCTACGGTGCTACCGTCCATTACGGTAAAATTTAGCTGCTCCTTGGAGGCAGGTATGAGCATTTCCTTAATCCTTCCCACCGCTTCCCTTATCAGAAAGTCCTCGGGGCCGTAAAAAATGTAAAGGTTCCCCACCTCGCCCCGCTTCAAATCGTTAAATAGTTTATTCATGTCCATAGATTATCCCACCCCCAGCTTGTGCATAAGGTGCGTCTACAGCGCTGTAATCATCGCGCCCCTTTTTTGGAATCAGTGTATTCCAAAAGCAGCAATACAATGGTAGCAGCAGTGTAGTAAGCAACAAAGAAGAATGGTCCGGCCTTTTCAACACTTATGCTGCCATAGGGTAGCGCACCGGTAATGTCTATTATCAGGTTCATTGTTTTAATTATTATACCATTTAGCCAAATAATAGTGTAGTACAGTGGTATCCGCAAAGGAAACAGGAAAAGATAGGCCACCGTAAGCCAAAGCACCAGCCCCGCCAGCGGTACCGCCAGTATATTGGCCAGTACTGAAGCCGGGGCAAAGCTGCCGAAATAATGAATAAGCAGCGGTAGCACCAGAACCTGGGAAGACAGCGTTATGGAAATCGCCGCAGAAAGGTACCTGCCCATAAAGGCCAGCAACCGCTCAAATGCCCTATAAAACAATGCAATTCCCAGGCAGGCAAGAAAGGACAGTTGAAAGGAAACGCTGAATATAACATAGGGTTTAAAAGCTGTAAGCAGGAAGGCGGCAAGGAAAAGGGATGTAAGCGTATCCTGTTTCCTGCTGGTGGCCGCCGCAAGCATAACCACCCCCATCATCACCGAGGCCCGTACCACCGAAGGGGTAAGCCCCACCATGAAGGAAAAAAATATAAGTAGGCCGCATACTATAAGTAGCCTTTCCACGCCTAAAAGTCCGGCTTTTTTCAAAACCCATAAAAGAACCGCGCAAATAATACCCACATGCAGCCCGGACACCGCCAAGAGATGTGATATACCCACCGCCGAGAACCTCTGCTTTGTCTCCTCGCCAACTTCCCTGCCTCCCAGCAAAAGGCCCTTCATTATCTCACCCTGTTGCGGCGGTACGGCATCGGCCTCCAGCTTTGACCTAATCCAGCCGGCTGCCTGATAGCTGTAGCGTTTTATCGAAATGGGCTTTGCACCGGTTATCTCCAAATGATAGGGCGTTGAGTAAAGCAGCGCCTCGGCACCCAGTCCCCGGCAGTAATCCCTGTATCCTACGTTGGTGGGTATTTTTAGCTGACCTTCTATCTCCACACCGTCCCCAACCGATATGGTCCCTACGTATCCGTTGGGATAAACCATCAGCTTGGCCCTGTACCCGGTTTTCATTCCATCTACCACAAGGCTGTCCACGTCCATAAGGAAACAATCCTCCCGAATGAGCGGCTCCACCCATCCTTTTACCGTAACCCATCTGCCCGCATGGCTGTGCACCGCCCCAGCCCCCTCTCGGTACAGTGCAAAGCTTGTAACTCCAAGGCAGAAGAACGAAAGCGCCGTCAGCAGGTAAATCCACCCCCGGGGCGAAAAAACAAAAAGGAGACCTATCACCACCACCGCCTGCAGGATTAGAACCCAAAGCCCCTTCCCCCAGGCAAGGCATAAGACCCCTCCCAGAAAATAGCAAACAATAGCAAACACAAGTTTTCGTTTCATTTCCATCACGTTTTTCTGGTCTCTGCCCACCAGAGATCCATACTTCATTACCTCAACACGAAACATGTAATCATCACTAAAAGTACATTATCACCGAGGCCAACCCCGTATTAATGATATGGCTTACGCCAAACAAGCTACAATATTTTCCGGTTCAATAATATTAATTATATCAGAGACATGATTTCCTTTCCATTGTATATTCAGCTTTTCTTTGCAAAACTCCTATCAGGGGTAAACCCCTGTATTAACCAATATAGTAATTATGACAAACCCACAAGTCAAGAGTTTTACAGTTTATTAATAGCCGGACCGTCTACATGGCAAAAATAAGCCTTGTTAGCCAAAAAAGCACCGTAGGACACAGCAAACATCCAAGACCCGTATAAAACGTTGCTGTCATTGCGCCATAGGGAACAAGTCTTGTATCGGTCGCTGCCAATCCCGCTGCCGTTCCGCTGGTGGTACCCATCAAACCGCCATAAATCATGGCAGCTTTCGGAGTAGTTAACCCAATTCTCTTTGCAGCAAATGGCGTTATCACCATAACCGCAACGGATTTTACCACTCCGGCAGCTATTGAAATTGTAATCACCGTAGAACTGGCACCTAAAGCCGTACCAGTAACCGGCCCCACCACAAATGTTGCCGCTCCGGCTGCTATAGTGGTAATACTCACCGCATCTTTATAGCCGAAACAAACAGCAACTATTGCTCCCGTTAGGAAAGCTGATATTACTCCCAGTATTAGTGATACAACCCCGATAAGTCCACATTTTTTGATTTCAGAAAGTGTTACACCATAGGCAGTAGATACGATGGTAAAATCACGCAGCATAGAGCCTCCGAGCACACCTACACCGGCAAAGGCCGCGATATCGGCAATACCCTTATCCCCACCGGTTACAACGCCTCCTATATAGGCAAGGACAAGTCCCAAAAGTACAGCGATAGCAGAACTATGTATCCTACCCTTTGTTATATGCTTTGAAATAATTGTAGAAAACCACATCAATACTCCGATTACAAGAAAAGACATCACAAACCCGTTTTTAATCATTATGTTTTGGGCAATTTCGATAATGTTACTCAATTTTCAGCAACCTCCAATTCCTCATCCACTTCATAAGACTGAAATACCTTATTCAGTGACGGCAGAATGATAAAGCTTGTCATAACTGCAAGAAGCCCTGCCAGTATGGCAATGGGTCCTCCCGACACTGCCTGAACAACATTCTGCGATGCAGTCATTGCCGCTACCACCGGAATGAACATGCTCTGCCAGTACTTCAGACCTTTGGTGGTGGTTTCCGATAATTTGCTTCCATACAAATCGGAACCGGTAATAAGAATAAGAAAAAGCATTGCAAATCCAACGCCTCCTACATTGGAATCGACGCCCATTAGCTGTCCCAAAACATCACCAATAAAGTTTCCGACGAACATGCAAGCTGATATTATTGCTACTCCATATATGGTCATGGCTTTTCTCCTTTGTTGAAACTTGTTGTTTTTTATGTAAATGTAATACTATTAATGCGTTTTAATAGTTACATAGTATTCTTTTTGTTTCTCTTCTTACTTCTCTTTATTTTCATCTAATACATAATAAATAAGAGGCCTGGAATTCCAGTCCGATTAATCCCAGACCTCTTATAGTAAAATCATAAGAATATCTATTGATATCCGTTAATTATAAATATATCCCGGCTCCGGGTCCAAGCGGCAAGCCAAGCAGCATCCAGATAATCAACTGAAGCGTTAGCGTTACTGCTAATGCCATGCTGAAAGGAAGCGTCATTGATATAAGTGTTCCCATACCGATTTCCGGATCCTCATCGCGCTTATACTGGTTCATAATGCCAAGAATAATGGGAAGGAAGTAGTTTATAGGCGCAATGGGATTGGTGATTGAATCGCCTATACGATAAGCAATCTGGGTAAGTGCCGGGGAGAAACCGAGAACCGAAAACATCGGAACAAATATAGGTGCCAGAATCAACCACTTGGAAGAGCCGCTGGTCATAAACAGGTTACAGAAACCACACAGGATAATAAACGCAATTGCAAGAGGTATCCCTGTGAAGTTGATACTCTGCAGTAACTCCGCTCCTTTGACCGCCAAAATATTGGCCAGTTTGGATGCGTTAAAGAATTGTATAAACAGCGAAGCAGGAAACGCTACAACAAAGAATGATATGGACCCTTTTAGGCCGTTACCCATGAATTTCGGAATATCCGATTGCTTCTTGATAGCACCCGAACCAACACCGTAAGCAGAACCAACCACTACAAAGGCAATGAAGAGAACCGCCACAACACTGTCAATAAGCGGAGAGGAGGGAACTAAAGTGCCATCCTCGGCACGGAAAAACGCGTTGCTTGGAACGGTCAATGCAAGCATAATAACTAGGAATATTATTAATGCAATACCGGCAAATTTAAGACCTCTCTTTTCTTCATTGGTGACCGTTTCGTCAATGTCCCTGCTGACGCCACCAAATTTCATAATCTTTGGCATAACTCTTTCGGTAACAAATGTAATAGTGATTGCAGCTACAAAGGTTGCAACAATCATGAAGAAGTAGTTAATCATGGGATTAGTCGGGGCACTGATACCCATACCTTCTGCAGCAGATTTAGTAATACCCGATACCAATACATCGGTACCACTTAGAATCAGGTTGGCACCAAAACCGCCATGGGCGGCCGCATAACCTGTTACCGCGCCAAGGATTGGATTTCGGCCCAGCGATGCAAACAATGCCGCGCCTATTGTGGCTCCAAACACAATACCTGCGTTTGAGGCTAAATTAGCACACACACCTATTATTGCCAGCATAAAAGTAATTGTTACCGGTGGGGCACCTAGCAGAGTTCTCTTCATAAAGGCATTAAACAATCCTGTATCCTGGGCGAAGCCTATGGCCAGCATCATAACCATTACAAGACCTAAAGGTGCGAACCCTGTATAAGTTCCTACCAGACCCTTAAGAACGCTTTTTATGTATTCCGCATCAAGCAGATTTTTAACCGCAACCGTGGTTTCCTGCATTTCTCCGCCGCCCGAAGTAGCTGCAGTGTAAGTAACCGACACGCCACTCATCAATGCAGAAAGCGCGAGAACAATAACCATTAAATATACGAATAGAAAAAAGGGATGAGGGAGTTTGTTTCCGGCCTTTTCCACAGCATTAATAAAACGTACAAAACCGCCTGTCTTCTTAACCTCCGTACTAGTGTTCAATGCTTTACCTCCTTTATATTATTTTTTTATTTGTTCGGCATACTGGGCAATCATCTGTTCAACCATCTCTCCGGAACGAATAAGGTCATCAACCTCCACATACTCGTTAGAAGTATGGTTGGCACCATATCCGGTCGCAAGTCCAATACACTCAATACCATTGGCATTGAAGCGATTTGCATCCATTCCTCCGCCACCACGGTCAATAATCATATCAATTCCCATTTTTTTGAACACTCTTCTCATAAGGCTGATAGCCTTGCCATCCTCTTTGACATTGAAGCACTTATAGTTTAATAAAACATCGGTTTTAACTGTGGCTCCGGTACCTTCTACCGCTTTCTTACAGTGGTCAACAAAATACCTGCAATATTCCTCAAGCTTGTCATGGTTTAGGCTCCGTGTTTCACCCGTTACCAATGCATAATCACATACGATATTGGTTGCTTCCCCACCGGCTCTGAATATGGCATAATTAGCGGTGCTTTCATCGTCAAGGCGTCCGTCTTTTATGTCCGCCAGAATCCTAGCTGTCGCTATGATTGCATTAACACCCTTTTCAGGAGCATTCCCTGCATGGGAAGCCTTGCCGAATACTTCAAGCTTCAATTGTGCCTTTGAAGGGGCAGTCTTTATTATGCGGCCGATTCTTCCTGGAGAATCCAGTGCATAGCCAAACTCTGACTGAAACTTGGAAAAGTTAAGGTATTTGCTGCCTGATACTCCCTTTTCCTCGCATACTGTAAATACTATCTCAACTCTTGGGTGTGGTTTACCGCTTTCCTTTATCCTTCTTACACCATCCAGAATGGCAACAACCCCGGAAATATCGTCTGCCGCAAGGATTGTGGTTCCGTCGCTTACTATACGCGAACCGTCAATTCTTGGTTTTATACCATACCCATTTGCTACACGGTCAAGATGTGCAGATAGCAGAATCGCCCCTTCAAGTTCCCCTTCCAAAACGGCAAGTATATTTCCAGCATTTCCCTTAAGATGAATTGCCGCATCATCCTCTTCAACCCGACAGCCAATTGCTACAAGTTTTGCTTTGACGATATCGGCGATTTCCCGTTCGTTTCTGGAAGCAGTATCAATACGAACCAACTCACAAAACTCATCGACTATACGATGCTCTGCCATATAATTCACCCCTCTCCGTCATAATGTGTTAAACTTTGTCTTCTTTATCATATATCAGTTTTGAAAAAAGATATATCCCATATAACTTGCACATAATTAGGAATTAATAGACTAAATTAATTTGTAGAATAGAATCAAAAAGCACCTTTGAGTTGTTATCTCATGGTGCTTTGTCACATCCTTATACACCAGGATTTTATTCAGGGAAACCAAGTTTTAGGCGTATCAAGCGGCTGGGCCGACCGGTTTTAGGCGAAGGCTGTTTTCCTACAACCTTAGCATATCCCCCTTCCTCTAACTTTAACAGCAAACGGTTTACACTGTTGTGTGTCATGTTGCAGGCCTGGGCAAGCTCCTTTGGAGTGATTATATCGCTACCACACTGCCTTATGGCTTTTTCCAGATTATACAGTTTACTCATACCTATACCGGTGCGCTGTGAGACCTCGTAAAGATGCTTATCCAAAACTTCATCATCGGCGTTTTTCCCCACATCGGTTATTGGACCTACCATTTGGTGATCGTCCTTGACAATAAAGAAGCAATTCATACCGCATTTCTCGGCCCTCCTCTGACCTATCTTTGCGTTATACTTCGCATCTATGGGAGTTTTCCCTAAACCTATGCCTATGGATATGTTTTTCACCCCATCTAATATTCCAATGCTGTGCAGTATTTTAAAGAACGAGAAACCGTTAGTTTCAGCTTCTACCACTGCCTTGGTTGTATAGATATGGTAAACCCCGCTTTCATAAAGTTCAACCGCTGCTCCTATGCGCTGCGCAAAAGCATAGATCGTTTCGGTCACCTTGTTGCGATTCATAAACATGCGTAGTTCACTTTTACCATACAACGAGTTTTCAATGGTAAAGCTAACGCCAATTACTATTACTGAAATCTTGTTTTCTTCGTTGAGTATGAGTTGATGGAAAAGTCGCATTTTATTAATCTGCTGTATTATTAACTCTGCTGTGGGGGAAAGCTTGACTGCGGGTACATTCTCCAGTCTTAATAATTTCTGTATCCTTTTCAAACCTGTGACGCAAACATTTGACTTGCCTGACTGGTAGTTATCACAATGAAACTCAGCAACTTCCATCTCATAATCCTCACTAAATATGCTGTAAGGCGATGCAATTATCTTCACACTGGCTTCTGTAAGTCCTATTTCTGCATAGGCTTTCCGGATAAACTGTTCATCGTAGCTATCTACACTAATACTGCTTATATCATAATTATTTATATGCGCAGCCTTAAGAAGCGCACACAGAAAAGAAGTTGTATTGCGGGGAAGGTATTCCCACTGCTTTGTGGGACTTAAATACTTGCTGGCATAGTTAAAGGGAGTAGTACCGGTAAACAAAAATCCTTCTACACTCTTTTCATTTCTTTGAACAATTTCCACAGTCTCTTTGAAGCTTGAATAGACCAGAGGAACGCATTCTACAAAGAGGTCTGCATTGCTGACAGCGGTCAAAACCTCATCCACAGTGGACTGTGGTCCTACTATCCCTATACGCATATAGACACCCCTTTGTTTGCTTATTCCGTAGCACGCCTGGCTATGAGCATTGCTGTGTTTGGCTTGGTTAGAGTTGTTATATACCACTGGATACTATTTTTCAACTTTAAATTACTGTTACTGTGCTTTTTTGTTTATTTTTATCATATCACAGTTTGGAATCTTCCCTAGAGTATAGCCGACTATCACATCACTGTAAAAGCATGAACTCATCCTTGGTATATCCCTCTGACGTATTTACGCTTTCAAGACAATAAGCCCGTTCATCACTCCTCACTTGTTTTATTTCCTCTTAAAAAGTATTTGAATTATACACTTTTATTCATATTTTGTCAAAAAAGCATTATTACTTAAGACGATATCAATTGTTCATATTTTTTAAAGCATTCACCCTGGATAGTACTTCAACAACCGGCAGCGCAAGGGCTGCGCTTCCCAAAGCCTGTATGGCGTTGCCCGGGAGCTCCACCAACGCCGCCGGAAGACCATACAATATTACCTCTGCCGCGAAATAGCCCACCGCCATCCACAGCCCGCCCAGCAGCATGGCTGTAATCCTCGTCACCATGCTGTTCTTGCCGGAAAACAGTCGGTAGAACACATATCCGACTATAAATCCTTCCAGCCCTTTTATTATCAGTGTAAAGGGAGCCCACACAGCATAGGGGGACAGCAAATCGGCCAGCGCCGACCCAATCCCGCCCGCAACCGCTCCGTATCTGGGTCCCAAAAGCAGCGCGGCTACAAATATTACTGTATCCCCAAGGTTTATATATCCCTTTGTCGCCGGTATAGGTACCTGGAAGGCCATTGTCGCCAACGTCACCAGTGCCGTCAATAGCGCCGCTACAATCAATTTATGGGTTTTATTCATCCGTTGGTCCCTCCAGTATACGAATAATTTCAATTTGATTATACCATGCGCCTCAGGGATTTGGAATATTTCCTACCTTCTTAATTTTTCAAGCAGACGGGCCAATACCATGGAAAGTTCTCCCCAGCTAACCTCCTTCTCCAGTGGATGCTGATCCTGTACAAGCCCCTCCTCCCGTATCAGATTAAAGAAAGGCAGAGCCCAGTGGCTTCCCTTCTGTTCATTTATTTGCACGATATTGTAAATACCGGTAGCGATTGCGTTGGCTATTTTTTTCCTGAAGGGGTTCCGGGAAAGCAGATGGTTATCCGACGGATTGGTAATAAACGCCGTTTCCACCAATACGGCGGTCATTTCCGCTTCCCTTACAACAAAGGAATAATCTTCTCTTTTGGCGTTGAGCTTGTTGTACGCCCTTCTCCTGGCAATACCCAAGTTGGAAATCTCCCTGAGTATGCTTTCTGCCAGTTCTTTGCCCGCCTGGGAGTTATGCCGGTACACCGTCTCCACTCCCTTGGCAGACACCGGCCCTCCATTGCAGTGTATGGATATGACATAATCGGCTCCCGACAGGTTTATCCTTTTTACCCTTTCGGCGGGTTCCAGGGTCTCGTCTTTATCCCTGGTAAGAACAACCTCGGTACCCTC
>JAAYJF010000040.1 GCA_012523075.1 Clostridiales bacterium
CTATTTTCCGCTATCCCTGCCCCCGTCGGCGAATATAATGGCCATCGTCTTAAGGGGAGATATTGTTGAAACGGCATGCTTATATACCAACTGCTGTTTGCCGTCCATTTCCATAACTATGGTATAATTGTCGAAGCCCTTAACGTGTCCTTTTAATTGATAACCGTTTATCAGGTATACCGTTATGGGCACGTGTTCCTTTCTAACCTGGTTCAGGAATACATCCTGAAGGTTTATCGTGGTTTTGTTCATGGTATCCCCTCCGCCATGTGATTTTAGACTTCCAATCTAAGTTTAATATGGTCAATCATTGAACCTACAATTTTCCCCCTGTCCCCAATTCCGACGGCGTCTTTCCAGTTTATTCTATCATCTCTTCTGAACCATGTAAACTGCCTCTTGGCAAATCTTCTCGTATCCCTTTTAAGTATGCCAATCGCTTCGGAAAAAGTGAGCCTTTCCTCAAGATAGCCGATTATTTCTTTGTAACCTAGGCCCTGCATTGATACCATATCCTTGGTACAGCCCATTTTCAGAAGGCCTTTCACTTCCTCCACCAGGCCCTTTTCTATCATTTTGTCCACCCGTTCTTCTATTCTCCTGTACAGCCTTTCCCGGTCCATCCTAAGGCCAAACATTACCAGGTCATAGGGAGGATCAGCTTTTCCGTTATCTCTTCGTGCAGACATTGGTCTGCCGGAGCAGTGGTAGATTTCCAAGGCTCTTATAACGCGCCTAGTATCGTTTATATGCAGCCTCTGCGCAGTATCGGGGTCCACCCTCCTTAGCATTTCATAAAGGTATTCCTTCCCCCTTTCTTCTGAAAGTCTTGTGAGATAGCCCCGGAATTTCTTATCGGATACCGTATCGGCAAAATCAAGGTTGTAAATAAGTGAGTTTATGTATAGCCCGGTACCTCCAACCACCACCGGCAGTTTCCCCCGGTTTTGGATATCCTCTATGCAATATTTTGCCAGTCTCTGATACTCTGCTACCGAAAACTCCTGCCAGGGGTCCACAACGTCTATCATATGGTGTCTTACCCTTTTCATCTCGGCGGCGGTGGGTTTTGCGGTGCCAATGTCCATGTACCTGTAAGCCTGCATTGAATCCGCTGATACTATCTCCCCTGCGAATTCCTCTGCGACGAGCAGTGATACGTCTGTCTTGCCCGTCGCCGTTGGGCCGGTAATTACCACCAAAGGCTTCTTCATTGGCACACCCCCATATCTACACAATCCTCTTAAACATCTTTTCCAGGTCATATCGTGTCAGGGTTACTATTACGGGTCTGCCATGGGGACAGGTATAGGGCATTTTGGTATCGGCCAGCTGCTCAAGCAGGCCTCCCATTTCGCTTATAGATAGTCTCTGGTTCGCCTTGACGGATTTTTTGCAGGCCATCATAATAATCTCATCCTGCTTAAATCCCTGGTTGTTCTTTTCTTTTTGCCGGAGCAGCACATCAACAAGGTCAATTAGAAATTCCCTGGACTGCGGGATGCCAAGGAAAACCGGTACAGCCTTAACCCTTATGGAATTTCCACCGAAGTCGTCTAGTTTGTACCCTATGGAGGCCAAAAACTCATCCTTTGCCCTGACAGCTTCCAGCTCCATAGGGCTAAGGTCCACCACCATAGGCTCCAAAAGCGGCTGACTTGCCGCACCACCCCTTTGCATCTTGTCGATGAGGCGCTCGTACATAATCCTTTCATGGGCCGCATGCTGGTCAATAAGGTACACGCACTCCCGTCCCTCCGCCAGAATAAAGGTGGATAAAAATTGTCCTATCACTCTCATCTCTGGCAGCCCTGGACTGCCACCTTCTATATTATTATCCAATTCTATCCTATTATATTCAATTGTTTCTTCCATAAACCGGGGATTTTGGGCCCTTTGTCGCCCGCTTTCCGAAGTAGTGCACCGGGTTACACCTGGAGAGGGAGCATGGGGTTTAAGCTTTCCACCTGCGGCCAACCACCTTCCCTTTTCCAGCGCCGACCTTATACAGTCCAGCACCGCGCCTCTAACCCCGTTTTCATCCCTGAACTTGACCTCCAGTTTGGCGGGATGAACGTTTACATCCACCAACTCCGTATCCAGGGTAAAGTAAAGAACCGCCATCGGGTGCCTGTTAACCATGATTAGCGTCCTATAAGCATCCTCTAAGGCTCTGGATATTAATCTGCTCTTTATATACCTTCCGTTTATGAAAAAGGACTGATAGTTCCTGTTTGACCTTGTACCGTAGGGTGTGGAAACAAAGCCGGAAATGCCAAGCCCTTCTGTACGGCATTTTACCTCTACCATGTTATCCAGTATGTTTCTTCCGTATACCGCGGCTACCGCATCCCCTATGACACCGTTCCCCGGCGTATTCAGAAGAACCCTGCTGCCGCTTGTAAGCCGGAATGAAATATCCGGCCTTGCAAGGGCAAGCCTGGACACCATATCGTTTACCAATGAGGCTTCATAGGAATCGCTCTTTAGGTACTCCTGCCGTGCCGGGGTATTGTAGAAAAGTTCCCGAACCTCAATACAGGTTCCCTTGGCGCATCCTGTTTCACGAAGGCTTACATTCCTGTTCCTGTCTATGGTATATAGCATCCCCTCAAGGGAATTCGCGGTTTTTGTCGTAAGGCTCACCACCGACACGGCGGCGATGGCTGCCAGGGCTTCGCCTCGGAAACCCAGCGTGGACAGGCGTAGCAGTTCCTCCTCGCTGCTTAACTTGCTGGTAGCGTGACGAAGGAAAGCCTTGTCCACGTCCTCTCTTTCTATGCCTTCGCCGTTATCCACCACCCTTATAAGGTCCTTGCCTCCCCTTTCAATCTCAACCTCTATTATGGTGGCACCGGCATCCATTGAATTCTCCAAAAGCTCCTTCACCACCGAGGAGGGGTTTTCTACCACTTCGCCGGCGGCGATCTTTTCTGTCACCGTTTTATCCAGTATCCTTATTCTTTGGGTCATTTCCTTCACCTACCAGTCCGATGGATTTCTTCTTCAGTTCGTTCAGCAGATTTAATGCCTGCAGCGGCGTAATCGTTTCTATATCGGTACAGGCTATCTCCCTTATAAAGCCCTGGTACCGGTATCCGAACATGTCTAACTGCTGTACCCCTTTCTCCTTCCCGGTCCTGGCCGTCACCTGTTCGTACCTGGCAAAATCGGTCTCCTCAAGCTTTGCCAGAATATCCCTTGCCCGACCAATTACCCCTTTGGGAAGGCCCGCAAGGCCTGCCACCTGGATACCGTAGCTTTTATCAGCGCCCCCTCTTATAACCTTCCTAAGGAATATTATGTCATCGCCCCTCTCCTTTACGGCGATACAGTAGTTTTTTACCCCCTCCAGCTTACCCTCCAGCTCGGTGAGTTGATGATAGTGGGTGGCAAACAAGGTCCTTGCGCCTATGTTATCTTTGTCCGCAAGGTGCTCAATTACCGCCCAGGCGATGCTCAACCCGTCGAAGGTACTGGTTCCCCTCCCTATCTCATCCAGGATAAGAAGGCTGCTGGGGGTTGCGTTATTTAGAATATTTGCCACCTCGCTCATCTCCACCATAAAAGTGCTTTGACCGGAGGCCAAATCATCGGAGGCACCCACCCGGGTGAAGATCCTGTCCACTATTCCTATTTTGCAGTAGGAGGCGGGCACAAAGGACCCCATCTGTGCCATAAGCACAATAAGTGCTACCTGCCGCATGTAGGTGGACTTACCCGCCATGTTTGGACCGGTGATTATACACAGCTGGTCGTTGTCGCGGTCCAGGTAGGTGTCGTTGGGCACAAACCGGCCCGAGGCCATCATTTTTTCCACGACGGGATGACGTCCGTCCTTTATCTCAATGCTGTCTCCCCAGGTAACGACAGGCTTGGTGTACCTGTTGTCGCAGGCGGTCTTTGCCAGCGAATACAGCGTGTCTAAAACCGCAATGTAATGGGCCGTTTGCTTTATGCGCTGGAGATGTCCGGCAACTCCTTCCCGTATATCTACAAAGGTTTTATACTCCAGCAGTATACTCTTTTCATGGGCCCCCAGTATCGTGTTTTCCATCTCCTTAAGCTCTGGGGTTACATACCTTTCTGAATTGGCCAGGGTCTGTTTTCTTATATAATCATCCGGTACCTGGTTAAGATTGGCCTTTGTAATCTCTATATAGTAGCCGAATACCTTGTTGTATCCAACCTTGAGTGACTTTATGCTGGTCCTTTCCCTTTCCTTTTTCTCAAGTTCTGCTATCCACTGCCGTCCTTCCCTAGAAGCCCTTCTAAGACTGTCGATATCGGAATTATAACCGTCTTTTATTATTCCGCCTTCCCTCACACCGGCCGGCGGGTCGGGGTGTATAGAAGCCTCTATCAGCTCCCCGATATCCTCCAGCGGGTCTATGCCACTATGTACCTCCTGCAAAAGCGTCGATTTGCAGTCCGAAAGGATTCTCTTAAGCTTAGGCAGCCTGTCGACCGACTGTTTCAAAGCCAGCATATCTCTTGCATTGGCGCTGCCGTACACTATCCTCCCCAAAAGTCTTTCCAGGTCATACATTGAGACTGTACATTCCTTTATCCTATCCATAAGCTGAAGGCTGTTTTTAAGTTCCTCCACTGCGTCCAGCCTTTTTTGTACTCTATCGCAGTCTACCAGCGGGCGCTCCACCCATTTTCTAAGCATCCGTCCCCCCATGGCGGTCTGAGTCCTGTCCAGCAGCCACAGAAGCGTTCCCTTTTTGTCTTTGGTTCTTATGGTTTCCAGCATCTCAAGGTTTCGCCTTGTCCAGGAATCCAGCACCATGTGCTGCTCACGGTGATATATATCCAGCTTATTAATGTGCTTCAAATCCACCTTCTGAGTATCCGCCAGGTAATGGAGCAGTGCGCCGACGGCCCTTGTGCACTGGGGACTTTCCGAAAGGCCGAGCCCCTCCAGGCCAGCTACTTTGAAGTGTTCCTTTATACTGGTTTCCGCATTTCTTTTCGCAAAAGCAAAATCTCCATACTTGTTTATACTTATATTTAGCCTTTCTTTAATTATCTCTGGCAATGCAGTTGACATAATACAATTACTGTTAACTATCATTTCCTTTGGGTCTATCCTTACGACTTCCTCCGCCGCGTTTTGGACATTGTCCCCTTTTATTTGAACTGTGGCCAGCTCCCCCGTCGACACGTCCGCATAGGCCATGCCGTATACCCCTTCGTCGTAACATACTGTCAATATGTAGTTATTGGTCTTTTCATCAAGGAGTGACTGTTCTATTACTGTACCCGGCGTGATAACGCGTACCACTTCCCTTTTTACGATGCCCTTAGCAACGGAGGGGTCCTCCACCTGTTCACATATTGCCACCTTATAACCTTTTTGAATTAGTTTTGCTATATAATAGTAAGCCGAGTGATGGGGTACACCGCACATGGGTGCCCTTTCCTCCAGCCCACAATCCCTTCCGGTAAGGGTTATTTCCAGTTCCCGGGATGCCAGCTTGGCATCTTCGAAGAACATTTCATAGAAATCGCCCAGTCTGAAAAACACGATACAGTCGTTGTACTCCTCTTTAACCTGGAGGTATTGCTGCATCATCGGTGTCAATTCGGACAAGCCCAATCCCCCTTCCATTGTTTACAAGCACAGGATAAATCAATTATATCATACCATTAAAAAAATGCACGGGGTGTGTCCCCGGGCATTTTTTAAGGAGACATTCCGCAGCCACTGCATCCACTGTAGCCGCTGTCCCCTATTTCAATTTTTTCTTCCCCAGTCACATAAAACCCAATTATTCCGTTTATTGTCTTAAGAAGCCCTTTGAAGCCCTCCTCCGCCGATACCAGTTCGGCTACCACCGGGCTGCCCTTAATAGTTTCTTCGTCAGCTGGGACTATTCCGGTCTTTTGTTCTTTGTAAAGCTTTGCCGCCTCCTTATCCAATTCAAGCTCCGCTTGGGCGTTCCTTAGCCTTTTTAGTTCCTCAGAGCTCGCCAGCGCCTTTCCCAGTTCCTTCGCATATTGAAACTCATCTCTTTGCTTAGCCATTGGTAACCTCCCCGAATAATGACCAGCTCTGCGGGTCGGTAATCCTCACATTCACCAGTTTTCCCGTCAGGCTGTCATTGCCTTCGAAATGGACTATCTTGTTGGTTCTGGTGCGTCCTGTAAGTCTGCCAGAATGGGTTTTACTTACCCCCTCCACCAGCACCTCCACGGTTTTATCCTTAAGGGCGCTATTATTTTCTGCGGTTATTCGTTCGGTTAGTTCAAGGAGCCTTTTCAACCTCTCGTGTTTAACAGGGTCCGGGACATGGTCCTCCATCCTTTCCGCCGGTGTGCCCCTTCTCTTTGAATAAAGAAAGGTAAAGGCGGAGTCGAACCTCACCCTTTCAACCACCTCAAGGGTATGCCGGAAGTCCTCCTCGCTTTCACCGGGAAAGCCCACTATTATATCGGTGGTTAGGGAAATATCCGGAACCTCCGTCCTGATTTTCTCGGTAAGTCCTAGGTACTGCTCCTTGGTATACTTGCGGTTCATCTTATGCAATATATCGTTGCTCCCGGCCTGGAAGGGAAGGTGAATGTGCTCGCATACCTTATCGCAGTCCCTTATGGCGTATATCAGTTCATCACTTAAGTCCTTGGGGTGGGAGGTCATAAACCGGACCCTCTCAATACCTTCTACCTTATTTACCTCCCTTAACAGTCCGGCAAAATCCACTCCGTCCTCAGACCCTTTACCGTACGAGTTTACGTTCTGTCCAAGCAGCGTCACTTCCTTGTATCCCGACTGCCCAAGGCGTTCTATCTCCTCCAGTATGTGTTCCTTCTTTCTGCTCCTTTCCCTGCCCCTTACATAGGGGACTATGCAGTAGGAACAGTAATTGTTGCAGCCGTGCATAACCGCCACCCAGGCCTTTACCCCCTCTTCCCTGCCGGCTGGGATTCCCTCTATTATACTGCCCTCCTCATCCTCCTCTATATCAATTATAGTACCTCCCGTTAGCTTCGCATTGGCAATAAACCCGGCAAGCTTGTGAATCTTGTCGGTGCCGAAAATTATATCTACAAAGGGATACCTTTTGGCAATGTGACGCGCTACCTCTTCCTGCTGCGTCATACAGCCGCATACCGCAATTATCAAATCATCCTTCTGCTCCTTCAGCTTTTTCAGCCTGCCAAGGTTTCCATAGACCTTTAACTCGGCGTGTTCCCTGACGCAGCACGTGTTAAATATTATTAGGTCGGCCTGCTTCTCTGATTCCGTGGCGCTGTAGCCAAGAGAAGAAAGAACCCCTGCGATTTTTTCCGAATCGTGTACATTCATCTGGCAGCCCCAGGTTTTAATAATATACTTTTTTTCCGTTTTTTCGCCCATAACTCTCCTCCTTCACTTCCACCTCCCATACCCCACCTCTTACCACCCGGTAAGAATATCCCCTTACATTATATTCTCCGTTGTTCCTTTAGACAAGAATGGGGTCGAAAAATTACCATTTCCCGGGATGCTCATTAAAAACATTTTAAACTTTTTCCCTCTTTATGATAATATATACTTAAAACCCTTCCGTTATCAGGAGGTGCCCTATGAAAAAACTGCTAAATATAATGATTATAACTGTAATATCGGCCACCCTTATCGGAATGTGTGGCTGCAGCAAAAAAGACGACACAGTCGATGCTGATGCGACTTCAACCCTCTCCTCGGAAAAGTACCAGCAAGCGATGGCGCTGTATACAGAAGGAAGGCTTGAGGAGGCCCTGGAGGCTTTCAGACAGGTAGACAAACAAAGCAGTGCTCATTACACCGATACCCAAATGAAAATTAACGTTCTGACCGAAAAGCTGTTTGAAAAATACGTAAATCAAGCCGACGGGCACTACAATGCCGGGGAGTACCAACTTGCCATCTCCGCCCTTGAGACAGCCCTTACCTATAGAGAAAGCCGGCCGGTCCGGGAACTGCTGGAGCACTATAAAAGCGCCGAGGGCCATAAATCAGTCGCCTCCTATACCCCAGAGCAGAAGCAACAGGCGATAAAGGAAATGCAAACCTACCAAGAGGGTGAGGGAGTTTTAAAAATTGCCCTGGACAACATATATACCAGAGAGTTTGCCATATCCAATGTCCCGATAACGGTTAGCGATGATACCGTATTCTTAAGGCTCTGGGTAAACATAATAAACGAGGGCACCAAAGACGCATTGGTAAAGCCGGAATACATAAAACTATATACATCGGATGATAGGGACCATGCCTACCATGCCCAATACAGCAAACACCTTGACATACCCTTTAATGAAATACTGCTCCCGCCAAATGGCAGGGCCTCCGGAAGGCTGCTGTTCCTGATACCCCTGGAAAACTCCTACCGTTTTGAATACAACGACGGCACAAACAGGGTTATAAAGACAGTTATACCCTATTAACTATAGACTGTACGCTATACCTCCCACGGCCCCCGCAATTATTATTACAAGAATAGGGTTAAGCTTTGTTTTAAAAACCAGTACCGCGGTAATGCCCGCAATGAGCACCGACTTTATATCGACGATGGATGTCCTGCCTATGCTTATGGTAGACGCGGTTATAAGGCCTATTACCGCAGGCCTAAGTCCCAAAAAGGCACGGTCCATCCATTCGCAAGTACGGTATTTTTTGACTGTAGTTGCAACGAATATTACTATAAAAAATGCCGGAAACACCAAACCAAGGGTCGCCACCGCCGAACTGAAAAGCCCTGCCAGCCTGTAGCCAATGAATGTTGCACTGTTAATGGATATGGGACCCGGAGTCATCTGGGACAGGGCTACCAGGTCTATGAAGTCATGCGGGCTAAGCCAGCCGTTGTTAATTACGATTTCCTTTTCTATAAAGGGAAGTATGGCGTACCCCCCGCCGAAATTGAAGGCACCTATCTTGGCAAAGGTAATGAATAAATCAATCAGCATTTTCATTTTGTATATGCCCCCTTCCGACTGTTATTCCAATAAGAGCAGTGGCAATTATTACAGCAATCGGATGTATTCCCAGCAGGCTTATGGAAACCATAGACACGGCTGCTATTATTATGTTGTACGCAGTTTTATCCACCACTTTGCCAAGCCGTACCGCCGCAGAAAAGATTAAAACCGCTATGGCTGGTCTTATGCCCATAAAGATTGCCCCAACCACTGGATAGTCCTTAAAGGCCATGAAAAACTCCGCGGCTAATACCATTACTACAAAGGACGGCAGCACTGCACCCAGGGCACCAAAAATGGTCCCCCAAAAACCGAAAAGGTTATACCCTAAATATATAGCCGTATTAACCGCGATTACCCCGGGCATGCACTGGGTAATGGCTATGGCATCGATGAACTCTTCCCTGGTCATCCAGCCATTATTGTCAACAATCTCCCGTTCAATCAAGGGCAACATCGCAAGCCCGCCGCCAAAGGTGAAGGCGCCTATTTTGAAAAATACAAGAAAGAACCTAATAAGCTTTTTCATTATGTACCTCCCGGGTGTATTGATAGAATGTCCATGATTGTATTTTATAACTATCGGGCGGTAATTGAAAGTAAAACCTGGGCCAAATAAAGGCTCCAGGTCAAAAAACCTGAAAAACCCGGCTTAACCATTAAAAAAACCAGCCCTGGGGCTGATTTTTTTAAACAGAAGGTTTGCTAGGTTTTGAAATACTGCTCAAGGCCTCCCCTGCCTCATTCTCATAGATATTTCTTACCGCCAGATCGCCTATGGATACAATACCCACCATCCTGTTGTTTTTAACCACAGGAAGCCTTCTTATTTGGTTCTTTGCCATCAGGTCAGCGGCCCTGTGTACATCCATGTCCGGTGTCGCTGTAACAACCGTTTTGGACATTACTTCATCAACCCTGGTGTCCGAGGGAGCCTTACCATCGGCTACGTTTCGCAGCACCACATCCCTGTCGGTTATTATACCGGTAATATTACCGTTTTCGCTAACCGGCAGCGAACCGACATTGAGTTCCTTCATCATTCTCGCGGCGTCTTCTACCGAGCTGCTTGCGTCTATGGTCCTTACGTCCCGTGTCATAATATCCGCCAGTTTCAACTTCTGTCACCCCTTAATTATTTTTGCATGTAAGAATATTATTGTTATTACAAAGCTAAACTATACAATGTATTATATATAACGCATTATTAGTATTACGTTCCTTTATGTGTAATTCTGAAGAAGCGAAACTCGAAGGGTCCGGCTTTGCCGTTCTGAACGCAGTGAAGAATCTTTTAGAGGCGGACATAAGATCCTTCGCTTCGCTCAGGATGACGTACTAGGAGATGTAAAGTTTTAAATGCGTTATATATAGATCATAGCGGGAGGTAATATAATGGATAAAACCGTCACAGGGCTGTTTCAATCGCAAACCCAGATAGATATTCTAAAGGATGAACTCGAGAATGAGGGAATACCTACCGATTCGATGGCAATGATTGGCAGGAAGGTAAAACTGGAAAACGCCACCTCCGACCCCAACGCAAAAACTCAAATTTACAGGCAGGTACTAGTATCCGATCCTTCGCAAAACAGTGGCTACCGGAGCGTGGAGGAAGTTACCGATGAGCTTTCCGCTCTCGGGTTAAATGAAGACTTTACCTCCACCTATGCCAATAGGATTTACGAAGGTAATATTGGCGTTGCCTTAAGGGTAAATGAAGGCCAGGCCAGGGTAGCAAGCGGAAGGTTCAGAAATGCGGGGGCTAAGTATGTAAAAATCCAGTAAGGGACCAGTCCCTTACTGGATTTTTAAAAGCTCGGATAGGTCCTTTATCACAAAATCGCATTCTACCGACCGGTCAATTCCTTCCGGATTGTACCATGCCGCTTTAAACCCTGCCCCCCGTGCACCTGCCACATCGGTGAGCAGATGATCGCCTATATGCAGTATGTTTTCGGGCTGCTCCTCCAATAGCCGGGATGCAATTTGAAAGATATACCGGTTTGGCTTTGCTACTCCCACTTCGTTGGAAAACAACAAAACATCAAAGTGCTGTTTCAGACCAGAATTTCCCAATACACTTTCTACCACCCAGCCGGGGGTGCGGCCGGTATTGCATATTACCGCCAGTTTGTAGCTTTCTTTTAGCTCCTTTAAGATTCCTCCCAACCCTTCCACAAAAACCGGAGGAATATCAAGAAGAGATGTTGCATAGGCATCAAAGAGTTTGTTCCACACCTCTGCGCCCGGGCTGACACACAGATAATCCATAATCCAATCAAGCTGTTCCTTTGGCGTAAAGTCAAGACCTTTATCCTCCTGAAACCTGTAACACAACTTCCTGCACTCCGAGAAGGCCGTCAGCATGTTCCTGCTGTCAGTTGTTACACCCGTCGCCTCCAGAAGAGCCACCATCCTTTGAGCAGACAATTCCTGCATCTCTGCCGGAGCACTGTGCACCGCCAGGGTGTTCCAAAAATCAAAGGTAATTGCTCTAATATCCAATGGGTCTACCCCCCGATTATTTGTATAATAGTTTGCCCAGCAGAGTTCTTTTTCTGTTTTTTTCCCTTTTTAACTGCTCCTTTAACTCTGCAACTTCATAGGCCTTCCTTTTGATATCCATCTTCAGTTTCGCGTTCTCGCATATCAATACGTCCTTATCCTTGGCCCGGATTTCATCGGTCAGCTCCTTAAGGTTTTCGGTAATACCTGTCAGCCCTTCCCTCATCTCTTCACTGAATTTTTGCATAAATTCCCTTATCCTCTGCTGCGAATGATCCTGCCCTATAACCGACGTACCGGCAACGGCCACCTCTTTTACCTCGTCATTACCTTCCAGCATTATCTCTGGGGTTTTTAGTATCACCTTTATCTGGCTATTGGTAAGGCCCTTTTCCTGGAGCTGTTTTATATACTTTAGGGTTTCAACCTCTTTATAGGAGAAACACCTGTGCCCCGCCTTGTTCCTTGGAATAACCAAATCAAATTCTTTTTCGTAAAACCTGATTACGTGGGTTTTATAACCGGTGATTTCGGATACCTGGGAAATAGAAAGCCTCTTTTTATCGTTCATTAAACAAAGCCTCCCTTTGCCAACGTAGAATACCATACAACACACTATTAGTATTACATTCATTACCTGTCATTCCGATGCAAGTTTTAAAATGTGCTATATATACTTCTACACCTGTGCACCTTTTCCTTCTAAATTTTTCCTCTTAGCTCGCCCTTTCCTCGTCGAGTATCCTTTGTACTTCATCAATAATTCTGCCGGCTTCATCGGGTTCTAGCCGGCCCGATACCACGCTCTTATATATGCTGTCCATGGCCTCCATAAACCTAACCTTAACCTGCATAACCTTCACAGTAAGTTCGCTTACATCCGGTGCATCCGTTGCCGATGCCGCTTTATGCAAATCTTTTCTTCCGGTGCTAATAACCTTTGTAAGGCCGATATCTATGGTTTCTCCCATCACGGGGACCACCGTTTCAATGCCAAGCCTTTGGGTAACAGTTTTAGCAAAATCCCTTGCAGAATCCTTTTCCCCGTGTACCATGAAGACCTTCCTTGGCTTCCTGGTAAATCCCGAAAGCCAATCCAAAAGACCATCCCGGTCGGCATGCCCTGAGAAACCTTCTATCTTGTGTATTTCGGCGGCAATTCCAATCTCGTCCCCAAATATCTTTACTTTCTGCGCACCGTCTTCAATAGCCCTTCCGAGGGTACCCACTGCCTGGTAACCGACAAACACGATGCTGGCCTCCGGCCTCCATAGATTATACTTCAGGTGATGTTTTATCCGGCCGGCCTCACACATACCGCTGGCAGATATTATAACCGCCCCTCCCGTAATTTCGTTTATCCTCATGGATTCTTCCGCGGTTCTGGTAAAATACAGGTCATCAAATTCAAAGGGATTATCCCCCGACTTGAGAAGCTTAACCGTTTCTTCATCGTAACACTGGGGATTGTCAACGAAAATTTGGGTGGCGGAAATAGCCAGCGGGCTGTCTATAAATACCTTTACCCCCTTCAGGTACTCATTGTCCCTGTCCTCTTTTAGACCGTTTAAGTGGTATAGAAGCTCTTGGGTTCTGCCCACCGCAAAGGAGGGGATTATTACGTTCCCTCCCCTTCTTACCGTTTTGTCGATTATCTCGTGCAGCTTACCCACCCGGTCGACAAAGTTTTCATGCAGACGATTTCCATAGGTCGATTCAATGAAAAGATAATCCGCTTCCTTTATTATTGTAGGGTCCCTTAGTATGGGCTGATTGTTCTGGCCAATATCTCCTGTAAATACCAGTTTTATCTTCTTGCCGCTTTGCTCTATCCATATCTCTACAATGGAAGACCCCAGGATATGTCCGGCATCGTTGAACCTCATGGAAATGCTATCGCCTATTCCAATGACATCGCCGTAAAAGGTATGTTTGAAATACTGCAGCGACTGCCTAGCATCCTCTGCGGTATATAATGGCTCAACCAATTCCTTGCCTGCCCTCGTCCTTTTTCGGTTCAGCCATTCGGTTTCCATCTCCTGAATATGTCCGCTGTCTGGCAGCATTATCGCGCACAGATCGGCCGTTGCTTTTGTGGCGTATATCGGACCCCTGAAACCATCCTTGACAAGTTTGGGAATTCTGCCGCTGTGATCTATGTGCGCATGGGTAAGTACTACAAAATCTATGCTGTTAATATCAAAATCAAAGGGCACTTTGTTCAGGTCCTCTTCCTTTCCCTGAAACAGGCCGCAATCAACCAGGAATTTCTTTTTTTCAGTCTCAATCAAAAAGCAGGACCCGGTTACTATCTCCGCCCCGCCTAAAAAAGTTACCTTCATCAATACACCTCCAGGAAATTTTACCTAACACAAACCCAGTACATATAACGCACTAATAATATTACATTTCCTTATCTGTCATTCCAAAGAAGCGGATCCCGAAGAATCTTTAGAAATAGACATAAGATCCTTCGCTTGGCTCAGGATGACAGCTGCACAAAGTCTTTATTACGTTATATATAATTCTGATATATTTATATTATAATATAAAAAACGGGTATTTTCATTAAAACCGGGACCAAGAATTTTTCTGGCGGGTTTTTATGCCCTTGACAGACTTATAGATTTGTTGTATATTATTATTTGTTGTCGCACGTTTTTGGGCCTTTAGCTCAGTTGGCAGAGCAACCGGCTCATAACCGGTCGGTCCGGGGTTCAAATCCCTGAAGGCCCACCACACACGGCCCGGTAGTTCAGATTGGTTAGAATGCCAGCCTGTCACGCTGGAGGTCGAGGGTTCGAGCCCCTTCCGGGTCGCCAAATGCGAGGTGCGAAGTGTGAGGTTAGAGGTGGGAAAACGGTTAATGCTTAACAGCAACACTTAAATCCCACATCTCTAATCCCATCTCCCACTTCCCATGCGCCCAGGTAGCTCAGATGGTAGAGCAGAGGACTGAAAATCCTCGTGTCGGTGGTTCGATTCCGCCCCTGGGCACCACAAAAAAATGGAGGGATACCCAAGTGGCCAAAGGGGGCAGACTGTAAATCTGTTGTCAGAGACTTCGATGGTTCGAATCCATCTCCCTCCACCATAATATTGGGGCGTCGCCAAGCGGTAAGGCACCAGACTCTGACTCTGGCATTCGTGGGTTCGAATCCTACCGCCCCAGCCATATACGACCCATTAGCTCAGTCGGCAGAGCACCTGACTTTTAATCAGGGTGTCCCGCGTTCGAGTCGCGGATGGGTCACCAAAAAACTCCCCGGTCTTAGACCCGGGAGTTTTTTAATTTTTGCCCTTTTTGTAGAAGAAAACCCTCATGGGAGTAAAGTTATATTTCTGGGGCAATATTATTTGCTCGGTACTTCCCACGAACAAAACTCCGTCCTCGGACAGTGCGCTGCCAAACTTCCGATACAGTTGCTGCTTGGCGTCCTCGGTAAAGTATATAAGTACGTTCCGGCATACTATAAGATCGCATTGGGCGGGAAAGTTATCCTCCAGCAGGTTTAGCCTCCTGAAATCCACCCTTTCCTTTACCGCATCTGCAATCCTGTAATCACTGCCGCTTCTGCTGAAAAACTTTGCCTTAAGCCCCGGGGGTAGATTCTTGAGGCTGTTTTCCCTGTATACGCCAATCCTCGCCTTTGCTATAGCCCCCTCGTCTATATCGGTTGCCAGTACCCGTATTTCATCAAGCCTAAGGAACTCGCTAAACGCCATAACAAGGGAATAGGGCTCCTCGCCTGTAGAACAGGCGCAGCTCCATACCTTGATGCTCTTTTTGCTGCCCAAAAGAAATGGTATAACCTCTTTTCGCAACACATCCCACTGGCTGGGGTTTCTGAAAAACTCGGACACGTTTATTGTTATATAATTCAAAAATTCGTCATACAACCGGTGTTCCCTGTCAAGGCCCCTGTAATAATCGGCAAGTTTATTAAAGCCCCTCCTTGACGCCAGGGCTTCTATTCTTCGTTTCATCTGCTTTTCTTTGTACGCCGACAGGTCTATGCCGGATTTTTTGTAAATTAAAGTCTTAAACAATTCGTAATCGTTCATCTTTTCCCTTTACATTCTTTTAGTTTTATACATTTTACCACATATTTTGACTAAAAAAAACCGTGATACAAGGTATCACGGCAAAAGAATGTAAAGGGGGTCTCAATGTATTTTGTGAGGTCATTTATATTTTTGCCGTCATAACAAAAAATATACATCCAATTGAGAAAAAGTGCAAAAAAATATAAGTGCGCATTTTCTCTCTCAAAATACGCACCTACTAAATATCTTGTTGATTATAGAAGGCTTTCATCTCCTTATATTTGTTTTATAAGTTTGCTACCTTAACCGCTTCCTCAAACATTCCTCTTTTTACCTCTGTAGCGGTCATATGTTTTGCCTTAAACTTGTCTGTAAGGTAATTGCACGCATCCCAGGGGTTTACCGTATCCCCACAGGTAAAGACATCAACCGCGGCGTATCCCAGCTCCGGCCATGTATGGATGGTCAAGTGTGATTCTGATATCACCACAACACCACTAACGCCCTGGGGGCTGAATTTATGAAAGGCCACCTCTCTTACCTCGGCTCCGGCAGCAAGGGCAGCGTCTACCATTGATTTCTCGATGTAGTTTCTATCATTCAAAGTATCGCTGTCGCAACCGTAAATCTCCGCCAGTATATGGCGTCCCAATGCATTCATAATATCATTCCTCCCTCCGGCCAGCTTATTCTATATGGCTCGTTTTAAACTTTACATCTCCTATCGTCTCATCCTGAACTAAGCAGTTATGAGATTCTCCGGGCTTCGCTTCTTAAGAATGACAGCTAAATAATGTAATACTATTTGTGTGTTGTATATAATTAGGTATTTATATTCAACATATAAAATTCTAGCAGATAATTATAAAAAGTCAATACTAAAATTGTCGTAAACCGGCATAATTTTTGATTATTGATAACTAGCCGTGATTTCCATTGGAATCTCCCATATTGTTTGCTTATCCTCCGTTTTTGCTGTGCAATCCATTAAGCAATCATTATCTGCCATGCTTTTATTATAGGTAAAAGGCATAAAAAAATGCCCCTTAAAAGAGGCATTTACCTTTATTCTTCTTCGTTAAAAATATCTCCTACCAATTCGCCTATTGTAATAGGCGGCTGGTCTTCCCCATGAACCTGCTGGGACTGCGACCTTTCTCTGCGTTCTTCCCTTACGGGTTTCTCGGTTGTTTCCTTTATACTAAGGCTTATCCTTCTGTCTCCAGGCTTAATATCCAGCACCTTTACATCCACCGTTTGGCCTTCTTCGAGAACATCCTGAGGCTTTTCGACGTGTTCGTAGGCTATCTGAGATATATGGACCAATCCCTCCACCCCGGGCTCCAGTTCCACAAAGGCGCCAAAGTCAACCAGCCTTACAATCTTACCGGATACTATGTCCCCTACAGCATACCTCTCATCTACATTATCCCATGGATGGGGCTTGGTCTGCTTCAGGCTTAAGGATATCCTCTCGTTTTCGGGCTCAACTCCAAGTACAAGGACTTCAACTCTCTGTCCTGTCTCCAGCACCTCAGAAGGATGGCCTATACGATTCCACGACATCTCTGATATGTGCACCAGACCGTCTATACCTCCCACGTCCACAAAGGCGCCAAAGTCGGTCAGCCTTTTTACTTCGCCTTCAATCCTGTCTCCGGCTTTAATAGTGGATAGTACCTCGTTCTTTTTCTTCTCCCTTTCTTCCTCAAGTAAAGCTTTGCGGGAAAATATCACTTTCCCCTTGCTCCTGTTGAATTCGATAACCTTCATAGATGATTCCTGACCTACAAAATCACTAAGCACTTCCACATAGCCTATATCTATATGGGAAGCAGGTACAAAGCCTTTTATGCCTTCCGCTATGGCTATAAGGCCCCCCTTTACTTCCTCCAGCACCTTCGCATTCACCGGTTCCCCGGTTTCGTGTTTTTCCTTTAGTGTTTTCCAGGCCTTCTCTATATCCACTTTCTTTTTGGAAAGAAGTACGCTTCCTTCTTTTTCATCTATTTTCTTAACAAATACCTCAATCTCATCTCCCACTTTGACTACGTCCGAAGGCTCCAAAGTCGGGTCGTTACTCAGTTCATCCTTAGGTATTACACCGTCGGCTTTATAACCAATGTTTACTATTACTTCGTTTTCGCCTACCTGTATTACCTGACCCTTTACCACCTTTCCGGGTCTGACGGTGATAATTGTGTCCTCTATGCCTTCCATGGTCTCAGTGTCAGCCTCTTGAGCTTCTTCCGTTTCCATCACGACATCTTCCTCTTGCGGTACCGCCCCCCCGTTCTGGACGGCTGTTTCCTCAGTAACCGGTTCTTCTTTATTCTCGGCTACGGTTTCCCCGTTGACCGGTTCTTCCTGGGTATTATTCATTTCCTCTGGCTGTTGTTTCATGTTATCCATCTCTGTCATTTTGTCGATTACCTCCTTAATAATCCAATCTGGCGTCGAAGCCCCCGCTGTTATGCCTAAGGTTTCAACCCCCTTTATAATATCAAGCGGCAGTTCTTCGGCCGTTTCTATATGATAGGTACTTATGCAGTGCTCTTTGCACAACATAAAAAGTTTTTGCGTATTGGAACTGTGTCGTCCCCCTATCACAAGCATGGCATCCACTTTTTGAGAAAGGTCCACCGCCGCCTGCTGCCTCAAATGGGTAGCATTGCAAATGGTATTGAAAAATATAGCCTCTTCTCCCTTTTTCTCCAGTATAGGCTTCATGGTCTCCCATAAATCAGAGGGTATCGTGGTCTGGGCGACCACGCACACTTTTTCGTACTGTTCCAGCTCTTTAGCGTTTTCCGGGTTGTCCAGTATAATGGCGCTGTAATCGCACCAGCCGTTTACTCCCTTAACCTCGGGGTGTCCGGCGTCACCTACTATTATGATTTGATATCCTCTCCCGTAATATTCTTTAACCTTTTCCTGTATTTTACGCACGAAGGGACAGGTAGCATCCACAAGTTCCACCACTTTTTGGGCAGCCTGTCCATGGATTTCGGGAGGAACTCCGTGGGACCTAATAATAACAGTACCTCCATCAATTGCATCAAGGGTTTCAATGGATTTAATACCCCTTTTGTCCAACTTTTCCACCACCTGCCTGTTGTGTATAAGGGGCCCAAGGGTATAGACATCCATATCCTTATCAGCAAACTTTTCGGCTGCTTTTAGCGCTTTCTTTACGCCGTAGCAAGTCCCCATATGTTCAGCGATTATTATTTTCAATCCTCCATCCTCCCAACGACGTTATCACGTATCCTTCCCGGCCTCCTGCAGCACCTCAAAAACCCTGCCCATCAGGCTGTTACTTATCTCTCTGTGATGTTCCATTGTAAGCTTCTTATCGTAGAACTTTTCCAAGTATATGGGCTTACCTATAATAAGTCTCACCGGGCTAAATACCCTATAGCTTGACACTATTGCCATCGGTATTACCGGTACTTTAGCTTTTATAGCAATCATGGACAGTCCCGGTTCGGCGTCCATCGGTGCCCCGCTTTTGTTTCTTGTCCCCTCCGGGAACATGCCTAGTATCTCTCCGTTCTTTAACAGCCGCAGGGACATTTTGACGGCACTTAAATCAGCCTCGCCCCTTCTTACAGGGAATGTCCCCAATTTGGTTAGTATGTATCTGAAAACTGCGTTTTTGAACAGTTCTGTCTTGGCCATAAATTTTATCTGTCTCTTGGTAAAGCCGCCCATTACCACTGGATCGAGATAGCAGGTATGGTTTGCGTATACAATGCAGCCCTCAACTCCGCCAAGGGATACGTCTCCTTCTACTTTCACCCTGTAGATAAGCCTCAGCAAGTTTTTACAGATAACTGCAACTACTTTGTAAAGCATCTCCCCGCGCCCCCCACTATGTCTGTAATTTCCTGCAGCACCGTTTCGATGCTCTTACCGGTAGTATCTATTATTATTGCATCCTCTGCGGCTCTTAGGGGTGAATGCCCCCTTGTACTGTCCAGAAGGTCCCTTCTTTGCATATCTTTCATAACCATATCAAAATCCATCCCGGGATTTGACCCCGCCAGGTCTTTATAACGCCTTTTTGCCCTTTCCTCAGGGGTGGCGGTCAGAAAAAATTTGAACGTTGCATCCGGCAATACCGAGGTGCCGATGTCCCTGCCGTCCATAACAACAGCCCCTTTTTGGGCCATCTGTCTCTGAAGCGCGACCAGGCGTTCCCTTACCTCAGGAATACTTGCAGCTTCGGAAACCCTTGCGTCCACCAACGGGTCCCTTATGTTGCCGCTTACATCAGCTCCGTCAAGCAGTATTTCTGAACCCTTAAGCTCAATGCGTATCCCGGCGGCTGTGTCTATAATACCTTGCCTGTCTCCCGGCCTTATACCTTTTTGTATAGCTTTGTAGGTTACTGCCCTGTACATAGCCCCGGTGTCTATATAGGTCATGTCCAGCCTTTGGGCCAGACGTTTTGCTACTGTACTCTTCCCCGACCCCGCCGGCCCATCTATGGCTATATGCATATTGGTTTTCAAAGGCTATCCCTCTTTGTAAAACACTCAATTTTAAAGCCACCAGTATTGTTGGTGGCCATTTTTCTAATCCGAAAGGTCCGGTCTTAACTTTTTAGCTCCTTCCAGATACACATGCCTAACCTCCTGGTTTTCGTCTGCATTCACCACTACCAGAATTCTTATACATCTTTCCAAACTGCCCTTCACCGGCATCTCCGTAACACACATAATACAACAGCCGCCCTCCCAATCTCCGAAGTTAAGTTTTTAATAACTGTAATTGCACTCCTTATGGCTGCTGTTGACATATTTTTTCACCATATATCATTATATATTACAAAGCGGGTGTTCTCAACCCTTATTTTAGCTTAACTCTTGAAATTAATTCTATTTTATTCCTTGCCTTTACCCTTAAGCCCACCGACGGCTGAAGTACATTATCGCTTATACCCACTACGCAAATATGCACAAACTCGTCATCGCTTCTTGATGTATCCAGCTCCAGAACATCGTTGTTTCGTACCATTATTTTAACCTCGTCGGTATCAAGGGCTGTAACGGGTTCTCCGTTTAGCAGAAGCTTTGCCTCGGGGATGGGGCCTTCGTTTTCAAGCACTAAATAAAGGCTACCCTCGCGGGTAAGTATCGCGCTTTCTTCCAAGGCCCCGCCTTCCAGTGTGGTGGCGTAGTTTAGGAACACCCTTGCCGATTCGTTCAGCATAACAAACTGGAAGGTAATAAGCAGCAGCATGCCAAGCAAAACCGCCCTTACAAGCAGTGTTTCAATTTTTTTATTTAACTCCGGTCTTATGTTTCTTTTCTTTAAAGACATGGAAGAACACACCGTTTCTTTTTTTATTATGTTATGCCGTTTCTGGGTAAAAAATTCGCTCTACCTGCAGCTCATACCGGCCACATATCCCGTGGAAAAGGCAATCTGCAGGTTAAACCCTCCCGTCAGTGCATCTATATCCAGTACTTCCCCGGCAAACATAAGGCCTTTGACCAGTTTGGATTCCATTGTGCCCGGGTCCACCTCCCCGGTGGATACGCCCCCTGCCGTAACTACAGCTTCACTGAAGGGCCGTAGCCCCGTAACATTTAATTCAAGGCCTTTAAGAATATTTATAAAGCGCTGCCTTTCTTCCCGGGTGATTTGGTTTATCTTCTTTTGCACATCAATTCCGGAGAGCGTAATAATCACTCCTGCCAGGCTTTTAGGCAGAAGCCCGTCTAGACAGCTCGCGGCTTGTTTGTTGGGGCTTTCCGAAAAATCCCGGAGCATCCTTGCGTCCAGTTTTTCATGGGAGAGGGACGGTTTTAGATCTATACGCAGCTTCACACCGTCTTTTATCCAATCGCAAATAAAACGGCTTATAGTCAGGATTACGGGGCCGGATACGCCAAAATGGGTAAACAGCAGTTCCCCAAACTCTTCCCTTATGCTTTTCCCCTGGGTAGTCAGGGCTTTTACCCTTATGTTTTTCAAAGCCAGCCCCTGCAGTTCCTTTACCCAGCCCTCCCTTGTCTCTAAGGGGACCAGGGAAGGGCTTAAGGGTGTTATGGTATGGCCCAGTTTCTTCGCCCACCGGTACCCGTCCCCGGTACTTCCGGTTGACGGGTAGGAAAGTCCGCCGGTAGCTATCACCACCGATGAGGCACTAATAAAATCACCGTCGCTGGTACAAATTCCTTCCACGCTTCCTCCGCTAACTCTTATTCCCGACACTTCTTTTTTCAGCCTTACCGATGCGTTATGCCTATTCATATATTTGTTTAATGCCTTTATAACATCGCTGGACTTATCGGATACCGGGAACACCCTGCCACCGCGCTCCACCTTGGTGGGTACCCCCAATTCCCTTAATAATTCCCTCAAGCGGTTGTTGTCAAAGGAGTACAGTGCGCTGTAAAGAAAACTGGCATTTCCCGGAGTGTTTTCAATTATATCCTCAATATCGCACTGGTTTGTAATATTGCATCTGCCCTTACCGGTTATGTATATCTTTTTGCCCAGCTTTTCGTTCTTTTCCAGCAGGACGGTTTCTATACCCCTGGAAGCAGCGGTGGCTGCCGCTATCATTCCGGAGGCACCACCGCCAATTATAACGGCTCTTTTTTCCATAGAATTCATCCCTTCATATGACACGTATCGTTCAAGCAATCAAGTACAAAGCGTTCTTCCCTCAATTCCACAATGGATACCGAACAGTTATCTAACCTGATTTTTGACAAATTGCCAAGGTCTATACCAATCAAACCGAAAATAAGGCATTTTAGCGTTACGCCATGGGATACAAGGGCTATCCTTTCCCCCCGATATAGTCTTGTAATGCCGTTAATAGCCTCCACAACCCGGGCCTGCACTTGTACAAGGCCCTCTCCGCCGGGTATAATCGCCTTCTTTGGGCTGCTTACCCACAGCCGGTGTACCTCCGAGTATTCTTTCTTAATGCTTTCAAAATCCATCCCCTCCCAGCTGCCAAAATTCATTTCCCGAAGGTCCCGGTGGGTTTTCACAGGAACCTTCAAATCCTCCCCCAGAATGAGAGCCGTTGAACGGGCCCTTTTCAAATCGCTAGAGTATACTACGTTTATACCCTCCGCAGCCAGCCTTCTTACAAGCCTTCTTGCCTGAGCCAAACCAGCTTCGCTCAAATCTATGTCGGTACACCCCTGGGTTTTTTTTAATCTGTTCCATTCGGTCTCGCCGTGTCGTATCAAATATAGTCTTGTCATCTTTAAACCCCCACAACGTTCAATAACCGTGGAAAGCAGTTTCCACGGTTATTGATATCTGTAATTCTATACTCCGTTTCTATCCTTATCCGAATATACGTTATACTTGCCCCATACTTCCTCCAGCCCTTTGAATATATCGGTTATCTTGTTCTTTTGCTTAAGACTGACCGCTATAACCAATGCGTTTATCAGGCTTAACGGGGCCACCAGTGAATCGACGAAAGATGCCATATTGCTCTTTGCATAAAGCGATAAATCCGCATAATTCAGAAGGGGTGACAGTGGTCCGTCGGTTATGGCGATGGTGGTAACTCCCTTCGATTTGACAAATCCCATCGCTTCCACCGTCCTTCTCGAATACCTGGGAAAGCTTATGGCAACAACCACATCTCCCTCGCCTACGTTAATAAGCTGTTCGTATATATCGCTTATACCCTGGGATACTACCCGAACGTTTCCCAGTATCAGGTTAAGGTAAAAACCCATAATGTCTGCAAGTGCGGTAGACGTTCTTAAACCGACGATGTAAATTCTTTTACCGTTTAAGAGTAGGTCGACTGCTCTGTTGTATGTTTCTTCATCTATTTCCTCAAGGGTTACTCTAATGTTATCCATGTCCGATCTGAGTATTTTTCGGAACACACCATTATCATTGACATAATCCGAGGTCATCTCAATTCTCTGGACCGTAGTTAGTTTTGTCTTTATAAGTTCCTGTAGCGCCCTTTGAAGTTCCGGATATCCTTCGTATCCGAGGGCAATTGCAAACCTCACTACAGTGGATTCGCTCACCCCTACCCTTTCCCCGAGCTTGGCTGCGGTCATGAATGCAGCCTTATCGTAATGGGTTGTAATAAACTGGGCTATTAATTTTTGGCCCTTACTAAGCTCGGAAAAACTGCTGCTTATAAGTTTCATGAGGTCTTTTCTAGCATCCTTCATAGCACCATTCCTTATGAACTATTTGATATTGCATATTTCCCTTCCGGTCTCCAGGGCCTTTCGGTTCAGTTCCTCAGTACCCTTGGGTACGCGGTTTAATACCGCCTTTTCCAATGCTTCTGGGGAAACCAGGCCTGTAATCTCATTTATTGTTCCCAGCGCAACTATATTGGCAACCATTGCCCTTCCTACAACATTCTTTGCTGTGTCAAGAATAGGCAGACTGTATTTTTTAGCGCATTTTACATCGGTTATTTCAACCGATTCATCGGCGATTATTACGCCCTCTTCACAGGTACTTCCCACGTATTTATTATAGGCTTCCTGGGTAAGCGCTAGAAAAACGTTGGGCTTTCGAACCTTTGGATAATATATGTCTCCTTCAGATATTATAACCTCCGATTTGCTTGCGCCTCCCCTTGCCTCCGGTCCATAGGACTGGGTCTGAACAGCGTTCTTACCATCCAGTATTGCCGCCTCGGCCAGTATTATCCCGGCCAGGAGCAGACCCTGGCCTCCGGAGCCGCTTAACCTAATTTCGGTGCTAGACATTTTTTTACCCCCTTCTTAAGGACTCAGTTATCTTCTTATACTCTTCAGTGTATTCCGGCTGCGGGTTATGATACAGCTCACCTATCAGGAACTTGCCCGCTAGCTTTTCCTCAGGCAGTTTGGCAGCGGCGGCAACGTTAACTGCATGGTCCTTTAACCATTCCATCATTTTAACAGCGTCACCCTTTTTGTTTTTCCTTCCGTAATAGGTGGGGCAAACGCTTACAGCGTCTATTATTGAGAACCCTTTATTCAGGATACCGTTTTTGATAAGCCTTGTTAGAAGTTGGGCATGATAGACTGTACCCCTTGCGGTATAGGATGCGCCGGCCGCCTGAGCCAGTTTACATATATCAAAGCCCTTGTCAATATTACCATAGGGTGCAGTAGTACCCTTGTCGCCGGTGGGCGTAGTCGGAGAGTACTGGCCCCCCGTCATTCCGTAAATATTATTGTTGAATGCAACCGCTGTAATGCCTATGTTCCTCCTTGCAGCGTGTATAAGGTGATTTCCTCCAATGGCAGAGCAGTCACCATCACCGGTTATAACTATTACCTCCAAGTCCGGATTCGCATGCTTTATTCCGGTAGCAAAGGCAAGTGCCCTGCCGTGGGTCGTATGGAGGGTATTAAAGTCCAGGTAACCCGGTGCCCTGGAAGAGCATCCTATACCGGACACTATGCACACTTTGTCCTTATCAAGTTCCAGTTCGTCAATAGCTTTTATTACCGCCCGCGTAACTATTCCGTGGCCGCAACCGGGACACCAGATATGGGGCAGTTTGTCCATCCTGAAATAGCTTTTGACTAAGTTGCTTGTCATTTACAATACCCCCTTTATCTTTTCAAATATGTCTTCCGGCGTGATTATTTCACCATCGGCCCTGTTGATGCCAATTACTTCGCACTTACCGGCCGCTGCCCTTTCTATTTCATATCGGTACTGACCAAGGTTCATTTCCGGTACTATTATTTTTTTGGCTTTGCCTGCTATTTCCTTTACTTTGTCCTCTGCGAAGGGCCAGATTGTTATGGGTCTAAACAGACCTACCGCGATTCCCTGTTCCCTGGCCATGTCCATGGCACTTTTTGCCGACCTTGCAGTGCTACCGTATGCAATCAGCACTATCTCTGCGTCGTCCAGACTGTCTTCCTGGTACTTAATAATATCATCCAGATTGTTATCTATCTTTTTCATTAACCTATTGAGCAGAATGGCTGTTTTTTCCGCGTCGGTGGTCGGGAAACCGTTTTCACTGTGGATAAGTCCGGTAACGTGATACCTGTATCCTTCTCCAAAGGCGGGCATTTCCGGCACGCCGCCGTCGGGGTCCGCCTTATAGGGCAGGTATTCCTCCGGTGGCACGCTTGCCTTTGTCCTATCAATTATCTGGAGTTCATTCTCGTCGGGCAGAACCACCCTTTCCCTCATATGCCCTATAACTTCATCCATAAGCAGAATAACGGGCATTCTGTATTTCTCTGCCAGGTTAAAGGCTGTTACGGTTACTGAATAGGCTTCGGATACCGAATTCGGGTAAAGGGCTATAGCCGGATGGTCACCATGGGCACCCCAGCGCGCCTGCATAATATCGGCCTGAGCCGGTGAAGTAGGAAGTCCGGTACTCGGGCCTCCCCTCTGAACGTTAACAATCACACAGGGTATCTCAGTCAACGAAGCATATCCTAGGTTCTCAAGCTTGAGAGACATCCCAGGTCCACTGGTAGCCGTCATGGCTTTTAATCCCGCCAAAGATGCGCCTATTACAGCAGCCATGCTGCCTATTTCATCCTCCATCTGTATGAACTTACCGCCAACCAAGGGCAATCGCTCTGAAGCTCCTTCCGCTATCTCGGTGGAAGGAGTAATCGGATAGCCTGCAAAAAATCTCATCCCGGCAGCTATAGCTCCTTCCAGGCAGGCTTCATTCCCTTGCATTAGCTTGGCTTGCCTATTTGTCATCTTTTTCACCCTCCTCCAGGTAGATAGCATAGTCAGGACATCTCAGTTCGCAAAGACCGCAGTTATTGCAGGCGTCCCTGTCCACCGCTTTGACTTTGTTGCCTTCCATTTTGAGAACGTTCTTGGGACAAAACGCCGCGCAGATACCGCATCCTTTACACCACTCCTCCTTGATAACCGGTCCCTTAAGTTTCACCGCCATCCATATGGCCCCCTTTGTAAAATAATAAGTGTTTTAGTTATATAGAAACCCAATGCAATTATGACTTCATTTCTGCTTTAATTTTATTATACCCCTCCCAAATTTGCAACAAAAATTTCATTTTTGGCTCTTGTATACAATTAAACTTGTAGAATTGTATGCAATTTTTTTGTATTATTAAAATTAGCTGTACCTTACCATTATAATGGGGACATTCCTTCTTCTCCAAAGCTATACCTTAAAGAGAAGGCGTGTCCCCATACCTCTATCCATCGTATATACTTATAACCGCTTTTCCGTCTTCCTCCAGCGTCAGACCGAAAATAAGATTTCTATCTTTTAGATTTTTATTCAAAAAATCCACTAGTAAATACAATTCCTCGTTGTACTCAAGCCTCTTTGTAGCCAAAGGTTCCAGCCTTTTATTATCGTTCATTGCCTTTCCCTCCCATTGGCCCGAATTTCCAGCCCCCAAGCATTTCTATATAGTCAAACCTTGTTAGGTCAAAATGAACAGGGGTGATGGTTATAAAGTTTTCTGCTACCAGGTTGATGTCGCAGTCGCGATCATTTTCTTCATCCACCGCTTCACCGGACATCCAGTAATATTCCTGCCCCCGAGGGTCCACCCTGACCTGGAAGGAATTCTTGTACCTTCTTGTACCCAGCCTTGTTGAACGAATACCCCTTATTTCATTTATGGGCACAGGAGGAACATTGACATTGAGCAGCGTATTACCCTCGAGGCCTTCCCTGTACATGTTATCTGCAAGGGAAAGGGCAAATTCCGATGCGGCGCTGAAATCATCATATTCATAAGAAGCCAGCGACAACGCCGCCGATGGTACCCCCAGCATAACCGCCTCTATTGCGGCGGATACGGTCCCGGAGTACAGAACATCTGTACCAAGGTTGGGTCCCTTGTTTATACCCGAGAATACAAGGTCGGGCTTTTTGTCCAGTAGTGCCTCAACACCGAGCTTAACGCAGTCGGCCGGAGTACCGTTTACAGCCCATGCTTTTGTCCGATCCCCGAAATAGCCAACCGGTTTGGCCCGTAAGGGTTTATGCATGGTGATGGCATGCCCCACCGCACTTCTTTCCCTTTCGGGGGCCACCACCGCAACATCGCCTATTCTTTTCAGGGAATTTGCCAGGGACTTTATACCCGCTGCCGCTATCCCGTCGTCATTTGTAACCAGTATAAGCACATTTATGCCTCCTTGTTCAACGGTTTTTATTACGCTTTCATGGCAACCGGAGGGTTTGCCAGAAATAGTTGGTTTATGCCAGAATTATACCAGTTATTTGGGCTTTATTCTAGTTAATAGATAGTTTTCCCCTTGGTGCCTTACGGATGCGTTTATGTATGGCAATTTGCATATACTAATCCTCGTATAGAGAATTTGAGGTGCTAATATGATTCAGATTGATGATGCCGGAAGCGGAAGCCTTTTGGGCGGAACCTGTATTGGCACGCTAAGAGTGGAGACGGGAGAATACCGGTATGGTATTGTTCCTGTAGAATTATACAGTCCGGATAATTTTAAGACTAAAAGATACCTGGATGCGGTTGTAGAAATAGTCGCCCATTCCCTCTCGACTCTTAATGCAGATAAAAACGAAAGGATTTATGTCTGCCGTGGATATATGTTTGATAGGCTTAAGGAATGGCTGGAGGGGAATTTTCACAACTGGGAAAGCACTGTAATAAATGACCCGCTGCAAACAATAGTCGAGACAACCTTTGAAGAATATGCAATCTCCCTAGGATTGCCCCGGCATTACATTAGCTATACCAAGTATCCTTTTCATTTTCACAGGCTGCTCAAGTGGGTATATGCGGATTATCAAAACAGAAAGGGCCTGTGCAAACAGGGGTGGAATAGCTGGCAAAAATACGGGAACCTGGATAGAAAAATATACCTGGAAAGGGCCGTCGATTCAAATTACTGTTGCCTTATATGCGGCAAAAAAATCCATAAAGGAAGCCCTGCAAGGGTGGTCCAGTATATAACCACCACCCTTAACAGGGCTTATACCCACATAGAGTGCTAAAATCCCACCTCTCACATCACGCTTCACACATCTCACACAGGGTAGGTCATATCCTCAAGGTTTACCAGGCTGCTGTCTATCTTGTACCTTTCGGTCTGCCTGTCCTGGAAAAACTTCAGTGCTACCGGCGGGAACAGTGCGTAGCTCAGCACGTCCTCGTCCTGCTCCATGTACTTTTTAATCTCCTCCTTTAACTTGTCAAGCTGCGGAGGTATATCATCCGCCGGTCTGTGGTCTATAACCTTTTCATCGCCTATAATCTTTTTGACAATATCATCTGCTATGGGTACGGTAGGCCTTCCATACAGGCCCTTTACATAGTTCTTTACCTCGTTGGGTATCAGTTTATACCTCTCTCCGCTTAGGACATTCATAACCGCCTGGGTACCAACTATCTGGCTGGTGGGAGTAACAAGCGGCGGATAGCCCAGGTCCTCCCTAACCTTTGGTACTTCCTTTAGCACTTCATCAAACTTATCCAGGGCGTTTTGCATATCAAGCTGGGATACCAGGTTTGACAGCATACCTCCGGGCACCTGGTAAAGCAGCGTGTTTATATCCACCGACAGCACCTTGGGGTTTAGTAACCCGTTGGCAATGTATTTATCCCTTATTGGCTTGTAGTACTCCGCTATTTCATTAAGCAGCATCAGGTCAAGTCCGGTATCGTATGGGGTACCCTGCAAAGTAGCAACAAGGGGTTCCGTCGGCGGCTGCGCCGTACCCGACCCAAAGGGAGAAAGTGATGTGTCAACAATATCCACACCGGCCTCCAC
>JAAYJF010000173.1 GCA_012523075.1 Clostridiales bacterium
AGGGTATCCGTTTTGCAATAAGGGAAGGCGGCAGGACGGTAGGCGCGGGAGTAGTATCCAAGATACTGTAATGAGATGTGGGATGTGAGAGGTGCGAAGTGGGAATCACACCTCTCACTTCTCAAATTTACCTATCGTATAAACTGTTGACAACCGAAACGATGTATGGTAAATTCTATTGGTAATCTTAGGCACCATACCGGGGGTTAGCCGTGGCGGCATAGGAGGTGGAGTCATGAGAGTTAAAGTAACCCTTGCATGTACAGAATGCAAACAAAGAAACTATAACTCGGTTAAGAATAGGAAAAACAATCCCGAGAGGGTAGAGATGAACAAGTACTGCAAGTTCTGTGGCAAGCATACACTCCACAGGGAGACGAAATAACAGGCCAAAAAATTTTTAGGGTGTGAGTTATATGGCAGGTGAAAAAAAACGCTTTGGCGGTAAGGCTACCAAATTTGTAAAAGAAACAAGGTCCGAACTCAAAAAGGTAATATGGCCCGGTCGAAAAGAATTGGCTTCACTTACCTCTGTGGTTTTTGCTACTGTGATATTGGCGGCACTGCTGATATTTGTGGTTGACCTCGCCTTCGGCCAGTTGCTGGGCCTGATAATCGGATAAAAGGAGGGAAGGGCCGTTAGGCCCTTAAGTTTATGTCTGAAAAGCAACAAGCAAAGTGGTATGTTATCCATACTTACTCCGGTTATGAAAACAAGGTAAAGGCCAACCTGGAAAAGGCCGTTGAAAACCGGGGCATGCAGGATGTCATAGCCGAAGTGCAGGTTCCTATGGAAGAACATTACGAGAGAAAGAATAATAAGCTCAAAAAGACACTTAAGAAGGTTTTTCCCGGGTACGTGCTTATAAAAATGGTAATGAACGACGAGTCCTGGTATGTTGTTCGTAACACCCGGGGTGTCACCGGTTTCGTTGGGCCGGGTTCAAAACCTGTGCCCCTTACCGATGAGGAGATAGTTAACCTGGGCGTTGAAGAGATACCCATAGTGATAGACTTTAAGGTTAAGGATTCGGTAAAAGTAATAAGCGGGCCCTTCGAGAACTTTATAGGAACCATCGAGGAGATTAACCTTGATAAGCATAAGGTTAAGGTGCTGATATCAATGTTCGGCAGGGAGACCCCTGTGGAACTGGGCTTTGTTCAAATCGAGAAAATACGGTAAGGAGGTGTAGTTGTGGCAAAGAAGGTTGTTGGAGTGGTAAAACTGCAAATACCAGCGGGCAAGGCTACCCCGGCACCACCGGTGGGGACCGCCCTGGGACCCCACGGGGTAAATATAATGGGCTTTTGCAAGGAATTCAACGAAAGAACTGCTAAGCAGGCGGGGCTGGTCATCCCGGCGGTTATTACCATATATCAGGATAGGTCCTTTAGCTTTATAACCAAAACGCCTCCTGCTCCTGTACTGCTTAAGAAGGCGGCGGGTATAGACAGTGGTTCCGGGGAACCTAACAGGGCCAAGGTAGGTAAAGTATCAAAGGCCAAGGTAAAGGAAATAGCCGAGCTCAAGATGGTTGATTTAAACGCTGCGGATGTAGAGGCGGCCATTAGGATGATTGAGGGCACGGCAAGAAGCATGGGCCTGGTTGTGGAAGAATAATCAAACCGGGCACTAAGTGGGAGGTAAAAATACCGTAAACACCACAAGGGAGGTAAAAGAAATGCCAAAGAGAGGCAAAAAGTATCGTGAAAGTGCAGGGCTTTATGAAGCCGAGAAACAGTACGATTCGGTGGAGGCACTTGAGTTGGTGCAAAAGACCGCGAAGGCGAATTTCGATGAAACGGTGGAAATATCCGTAAAGCTCGGGGTGGACCCGAGGCATGCAGACCAGCAGGTTAGGGGAGCTGTAGTCCTGCCCCACGGTACCGGCAAAACCAGGAAGGTTCTGGTTATGGCCAAGGGCGAGAAAGTTAAGGAAGCCGAGGATGCGGGCGCCGATTATGTGGGACTTGAGGAATATGTGGAAAAAATTCAGAAAGAAAGCTGGTTTGAATTTGACGTGGTGGTGGCAACTCCTGACGTAATGAACGTGGTGGGGAGACTGGGTAAAGTGCTTGGTCCCAAGGGACTTATGCCCAACCCGAAATCCGGGACCGTTACCTTTGATTTGGCGAGGGCCATTGCCGAAATAAAAGCCGGCAAGATAGAGTACAGGCTGGACAAGACCAGTATAATACATGCCCCGATAGGAAAGGTATCCTTTGGGACCGAAAAGCTTGTGGAAAACTACAGGACCCTTATGGAGGCAATCATAAAGGCAAAACCGGCCGCCGCAAAGGGACAGTATCTAAGAAGCATTGTAGTTTCAAGCACCATGGGACCGGGGATTAAGATAAATACCGGCAAGCCGGTTGACTGATAGACTGGAAGAGCGTTTAAAACTTAAGATTTTCTATTTGCCCAAGACAGTAGGAGCCAATAGGCTTAAACATTCCTACCGAGGTATAAAGCAAAGGTGTAAAATTTTGCACTCTATTGCCTCCGCTTGTCTTCGGGCGGAGTTTTTGGTTTTATGGCACGGGGCATGCCCATTTTACCGGAGGAGGTGTTAAATCAATTGGCGGACAACAAAAGCGCAAAACAGCAGATAGTTAACGAAATTAAGGAAAAGCTTCAGCGGGCCGCGGCCATTGTGCTGGTTGACTACAGGGGCCTTAACGTTGAAGAGGTTACAGAGCTCAGAAGAAGGTTCAGGGAAGCCGGGGCCGATTACAAGGTGTATAAGAACACCCTTATGACCAGGGCCTTTAACGAATTGGATAACGAAAGTCTCAGCCCCTATCTTACCGGGCCCAATGCCATCGCCTTTGGGTATGATGACCCGGTGATTCCGGCTAAGATTATCGCAGACTTTGCAAAGGACCATGACAAGCTGGAGATAAAAGCCGGGATAATTGATGGAAAGCTTATTGATGTTGACGGTGTTAAGGCGCTGGCCAGCCTACCGTCCAAAGAGGTACTTGTGGCCCAGGTACTCGGCGGTCTAAATGCGCCGGTTACCGGCCTGGTCAATGTGCTGCAGGGTAATATAAGAAACCTTGTATACGCACTTAATGCTATAGAGAAACAAAAATCCGCTTAGCAAACAAAAATTATGGAGGGATAAAGAAATGGCAAGCGAAAAAATCGAAAAACTTATTGAAGAGGTAAAAAACCTGACCGTATTGGAACTGTCCGAATTGGTTAAGGCCCTTGAAGAGGAATTTGGTGTGAGCGCAGCCGCTCCCATGGCTGTAGCGGCAATGCCTGCTGCCGGTGCTGCTCCTGCAGCCGCAGAGGAGGAAAAAACCGAGTTTGATGTAGTTCTTGCAAGCATTGGACAGGAAAAGATTAAGGTAATAAAGGTGGTAAGGGAAATCACCGGCCTTGGTCTCAAGGAAGCCAAGGAACTGGTGGATAACGCTCCCAAGCCGGTTAAGGAAGGCGTTTCCAAGGAAGACGCCCAGTCCATTAAAGCAAAACTTGAAGAAGTGGGCGCCGGTGTTGAAGTTAAATAGTCATCTCTAAAACGAAACAACGAGGCAGGAGGATTTACTTTGCTGCCTCGTTGTTTTTTAAATAAAAAGTTTTTGCATATGGTTGACAATAATGAAGCATTGTGTTAATATTATAAATCGCATTGATATAAACACTTTTAGTATTTATTATTACTTTTGTATAAAATATTTATTATAGGGAAATAGTATAATAGATGTATTTTGCCCAGTTACATGTTGTTAAATATAATGGTCGTCGGCTTGGTTGTTTAAATAATAGTATTATACATTTTACTCGTATTCAAGGCCTCCCTGTGAGAAAACGGAACGGGAATCGGGGGGCCCCTGTTTGCAGCGACTAAGTCGCTATTTTACTTTATTTCGAGAGGTGAACGATGATGGTGCATCCTGTTCAAATGGGTAAGAAGGTTAGAATGAGTTATTCCAAAATCGATGAGGTTCTGGACATGCCAAACCTTATTGAGGTTCAGAAGAACTCATACCTGTGGTTTCTGGAAGAGGGCTTAAGAGAGGTGTTCGAGGATATTTCTCCTATTCAGGACTACACCGGAAATCTGGTACTTGAATTCCTGGATTACTACCTTGAGGATAAGCCCAAGTATTCGGTGGAGGAATGCAAGGAACGGGACGTTACATATTCCGCTCCCTTGAAGGTAAGGGTAAGGCTTATAAACAGAGAAACGGGGGAAGTAAAGGAACAGGAAGTCTTCATGGGGGATTTTCCTCTTATGACGGACAAGGGTACATTCATCATTAACGGGGCAGAGAGGGTTATAGTGAGCCAGCTGGTAAGGTCTCCAGGGGTCTATTATTCTGAAGAGATTGACAAGACCGGCAAGAGGCTTTTTTCTGCTACCGTAATTCCTAACAGAGGTGCATGGCTTGAATACGAAACGGATTCCAACGATATAGTATACGTCAGGGTGGACCGGACCAGGAAGATACCGGTGACGGTGCTGGTGAGGGCAATGGGGTACGCCACCAACCATGAAATAATAGAGCTACTCGGGTCGGGCGAAAGGCTTCTGGCCACCCTTGAAAAGGATAGCTCCAAGACCTCCGAGGAGGCTCTTCTGGATATATACAAGAGGCTACGGCCCGGGGAACCACCCACCCTTGACAGTGCCCAATCCCTTATTAATACGCTGTTTTTCGACCCCAAAAGGTATGATTTAGCGAAGGTGGGAAGGTATAAATTCAACAAAAAACTGTCGCTGTGGTCCAGGATATGGGGCAAGATAAGTGCACAGGACATTGTAAACCCGAACACCGGAGAAGTTATGGCTGAAAAGGGGCAGAGGATTGCCAAGGAACAGGCAAAGGCAATTCAGAACTCCGGGATAAACTCTGTCGATATTAAATATGAGGATACGGAAGTAAGGGTGGTGGGTAACAACTTTGTGGACGCAAAGTCTGTGGACCTTCCCTTTGATATATCGGAAATAGACCAGCTTAAGCTGAGCAGGATGCTTTATTATCCGGTGCTCAAGGAAATTATGGATTCGTGCAAAACCGCCGAGGAGCTAAAAGAGGCCTTTAAGGAAAGGGCGGCGGAACTGTCGCCCAAGCATATAATAATCGATGATATTATAGCATCGGTAAACTACGTGTTCGGCCTTGTCTACGAAGTAGGAGAAGTGGACGATATCGACCATCTGGGTAACAGGAGGCTTCGGTGTGTCGGCGAACTTTTGCAGAACCAGTTCAGAATCGGCCTTTCAAGGATGGAAAGGGTGGTCAAGGAGAGAATGACCATTCAGGATATAGACGTTGTTACACCCCAGGCTTTAATAAATATAAGGCCGGTGGTGGCGTCCATAAAGGAATTCTTTGGCAGCAGCCAGCTGTCCCAGTTTATGGACCAGACCAACCCGCTGGCGGAGCTTACGCACAAGCGAAGGCTATCCGCCCTTGGCCCGGGAGGCTTAAGTAGGGAAAGGGCCGGCTTTGAGGTGAGGGACGTACACAATTCCCACTATGGGAGGATATGCCCCATAGAGACCCCCGAGGGGCCCAACATAGGTCTTATTGGCTCCTTAAGCACCTATGCCAGGATAAATGAATACGGGTTTATTGAGGCACCCTATAGAAGGGTGGACAGCAAACGGGGCGTGGTCACCGACGAGATAGTATACATGACGGCGGATGAAGAGGGAGAATACATCATAGCCCAAGCTAACGACCCACTGGACGAAGAAGGAAGATTCCTGGACAAAAGGATTACCGCAAGGGCGGGGTCAAAAAGGGATATAGTGGTGGTCCCATCCTCGGAGGTGGATTTTATGGACGTATCGCCCAAGCAGGTGGTTTCGGTGGCTACATCCATGATTCCCTTCCTTGAGAATGACGACGCTAACAGGGCGCTTATGGGAGCCAACATGCAGAGGCAGGCGGTACCGCTCATTAAGCCCCAGGCGCCCATAGTGGGTACCGGCATGGAATACAAAGCAGCCAGGGATTCGGGGGTAATGGTTATAGCCGAGGAAGCCGGTGTGGTGGAAAGGGTTACGGCGGAAGAGATAAGAATACGCCGAAAAAGCGACGGCGGTGTGGACGTATACCAACTGCTCAAGTTTAAACGTTCCAATCAGGGTACCTGCATAAACCAAAGGCCCGTCGTATCCATAGGCGAAGAGGTACAAAAAGGCGAGGTTATAGCCGACGGACCCTCCACAAAGGAAGGGGAGATATCCCTTGGTAAGGACGTGCTTGTAGGTTTTATGACCTGGGAGGGCTATAACTACGAGGATGCAATACTTATCAGTGAAAAGCTGGTTAAGAATGATGTGTATACTTCCATTCATATAGAGGAGTACGAGGCGGAGGCCAGGGATACAAAGCTTGGCCCCGAGGAGATAACCAGGGATATTCCAAACGTGGGTGAGGATGCGTTAAAGGACCTTGACGAGAGGGGAATAATACGCATAGGCGCAGAAGTCAGGGCCGGGGATATACTGGTGGGAAAAGTAACGCCAAAGGGCGAAACGGAGCTTACCGCGGAGGAAAGGCTTTTAAGGGCAATATTCGGTGAAAAGGCCCGGGAAGTCCGGGATACATCCCTCCGGGTCCCCCACGGCGAATCCGGAATAATAGTTGATGTTAAGGTGTTTACCCGGGAGACCGGTGACGAGCTTCCTCCCGGAGTGAACCAACTTGTAAGGGTATACGTGGCCCAAAAAAGAAAGGTCTCGGTTGGAGACAAAATGGCGGGCAGGCACGGAAACAAAGGTGTAATATCCAGGATACTGCCGGAGGAGGATATGCCTTTCCTTCCGGACGGAACGCCCCTTGAGATTGTGCTAAACCCCCTGGGTGTGCCCTCCAGGATGAACATAGGACAAGTGCTTGAGGTGCATTTGGGCCTTGCAGCCAAGGCGCTAGGTTGGGGTATTGCTACACCGGTTTTCGATGGTGCCAGCGAGGAGGATGTGTTCGAAACGCTGCGCCAGGCGAATCTTCCGGAGGACGGAAAGCTTGTCGTATACGATGGCAGAACCGGCCTGCCCTTTGACAACAAGGTTACGGTGGGCTATATGTACATGATGAAACTGGCACACCTGGTGGACGATAAGATACACGCCCGCTCCACCGGCCCCTATTCACTGGTTACCCAGCAGCCGCTGGGGGGTAAGGCCCAGTTCGGCGGTCAAAGGTTCGGCGAGATGGAGGTTTGGGCTTTGGAGGCCTACGGTGCGTCCCATACGCTGCAGGAGATACTGACGGTAAAATCCGACGATGTGGTGGGCAGGGTCAAGACCTACGAGGCCATAGTAAAAGGTGAAAACATCCCGGAGCCCGGGGTTCCCGAGTCCTTCAAGGTTTTGATAAAGGAACTGCAGAGCCTGGCTCTGGATGTAAAGGTTCTTTCGGAGGAAAACGAAGAGATAGCGCTTAAGGAGCTGGAGGATGAAGAGGATGAAGTTGAAGAGCTGTCTGTGAACATAGAGGGCAGAGAGGATGAACCGGATGATGTTTCCTATGATGAGAGACTTGACCAAGACAACGATGAAGAGATTGAGGAAGACCTGAATTTAGACGACATACAGTCTATAGACGATGAGGATATTGAAATAGATGGTTCCCTTTTTGAGGACGAAGATTTTGAAGAAGAGGATGATTTAGATTATTAATGAAGGGAGAGAAACTCCTTGTTCGAGCTTAATTATTTCGATTCTATCAGGATCGGCTTAGCTGCACCGGAAAAAATACGGGAATGGTCGAGGGGGGAGGTAAAAAAACCGGAGACCATAAACTACAGGACATTAAAACCCGAAAAGGAGGGCCTGTTCTGTGAAAAAATCTTCGGTCCCCAAAAAGACTGGGAATGTCACTGCGGTAAATATAAAAGAGTAAGATACAAGGGTATTGTCTGCGACCGATGCGGGGTGGAAGTAACTCGTTCCAAGGTGCGCAGAGAAAGAATGGGCCATATTGAGCTTGCGGCGCCCGTATCCCATATCTGGTATTTTAAAGGGATACCCAGCCGGATGGGACTTTTGCTGGATATGTCGCCAAGGTCCCTCGAAAAGGTTTTATACTTTGCATCCTATATAGTCATAGACCCGGGTACAACCGGTCTATCCGAGAAGCAGCTGCTCACAGAGAAGGAGTTCAGAGAAGCGATTGAAAAGTACGGGAACAAATTCAAATATGGTATGGGTGCCGAGGCAATAAAGGACTTGCTGCACAGGATAGACCTGGATGAGTTGGCGGCCGAGCTCAGGGTACAGCTTGGTGAGAGCACCGGCCAAAAAAAGATTCGCGCCATAAGAAGGCTTGAAGTGGTAGAAGCCTTCAAAAAATCCGGTAACAAACCGGAATGGATGGTGCTGGACGTTATCCCGGTAATACCGCCGGAGCTGCGGCCAATGGTTCAGCTGGACGGGGGCAGATTTGCCACCTCCGACTTGAACGACCTTTACAGAAGGGTGATAAACAGAAACAACCGTCTAAAGAGGCTGCTTGATTTGGGGGCACCGGATATCATTGTAAGAAACGAAAAGAGAATGCTGCAGGAAGCGGTTGACGCATTGATAGATAACGGAAGGCGAGGCAGACCGGTAACAGGACCCGGGAACCGACCCCTTAAATCATTGTCTGATATGTTAAAGGGCAAGCAGGGGAGGTTCCGCCAGAACCTGCTCGGCAAGAGGGTGGACTATTCCGGCCGTTCGGTTATAGTGGTGGGCCCGGAACTGGAGATGTACCAGTGCGGGCTTCCCAAGGAGATGGCCCTTGAGCTGTTCAAACCCTTTGTGATGAAGAAACTGGTAAACGAAAATTATGCCCATAATATAAAAAGCGCAAAGCGCATGGTGGAAAGAATAAGGCCGGAGGTGTGGGACGTCCTGGAAGAAGTCATAAAGGAACATCCGGTACTCTTGAACAGGGCGCCCACACTGCACAGGCTGGGCATACAGGCCTTTGAGCCGGTACTGGTTGAAGGCCGCGCGCTAAAAATTCATCCGCTGGTATGTACCGCGTACAACGCTGACTTTGACGGCGACCAGATGGCGGTACACGTGCCCCTTTCGGCGGAGGCCCAGGCCGAGGCAAGGATCCTCATGCTGTCCACCAACAACATCCTAAAACCCACCGACGGCAAGCCGGTGGTTAGCCCAACCCAGGACCTGGTACTCGGGCTTTATTACCTAACCGCCCACGTTCCCGGGAAAAAGGGAGAGGGCAGGGTGTTCAGGGATTACAACGAGATGATTATGGCCTATGAGGACAGGGATGTGGAGCTTCACGCCAAGGTAAAGGTAAGGATGACGGATGCGTCCGATGGTTCCACCGGCATGGTGGAGAGTACCGTGGGGAGGTTCATATTCAACGAGGCCATCCCCCAGCAGCTCGGGTTTGTGGATAGAAGCATCCCGGGGAACAAGTTCAAATTGGAAATAGACCAACTGGTGGACAAAAAAACCGTTGGAAGAATAATAGACCGGTGCTACAGGCTGTATGGCAATACCGAGACCGCCGTCGTGCTAGACCGAATGAAGGAGCTAGGCTTTAAGTATTCAACCAGGGGAGCGATAACCATTTCAGTGTCGGATATGATTATTCCTGGGGAAAAAGCAGAATTGCTTTCCAAGGCGGATGAGGACGTTGATGTCATAGAAAAACAATACAGGCGCGGGCTTATATCCGATGACGAAAGGTATCAAAAGGTAATAGAGACCTGGACCAAAGTCACCGAGGACGTAACGGATGCGCTGATGAAAAGCCTTGACCCGATGAATTCCATATTCATGATGGCCCATTCAGGAGCAAGGGGAAGCAAAAACCAGATACGCCAGCTGGCGGGCATGAGGGGCCTCATGGCCAATCCCTCCGGACGGATTATAGAGCTGCCAATTAGGGCCAATTTCAGGGAGGGGCTCACGGTGCTGGAGTTCTTCATATCCACCCATGGAGCAAGAAAGGGCCTTGCGGATACCGCTCTAAGGACTGCGGACTCCGGGTACCTCACCCGAAGGCTTGTGGATGTCAGCCAGGACGTTATTGTAAGGGAGGAGGACTGCGGCACCAATCAGACCCTTGAGGTGAGCAGCGTCCTTGACGGCAATGACGTAATAGAAGACCTGTCGGACAGAATCTGGGGTAGATATACGCTGCACGATGTACTGGACCCCAATACAGGCAAGGTGGTAATACCCGCGGATACTCTGATAAACGATTATTATGTGGACAAGGTGCTGGAGGCGGGTATTAAAAAGGTATCCATACGCTCGGTGCTGACCTGCCGCTCCAGGTATGGTGTATGCGCCAAGTGTTACGGCGTAAACCTTGCCACCGGCGACCCGGTAAACGTGGGCGAATCCGTCGGGATAATTGCCGCCCAGTCCATAGGGGAGCCCGGGACCCAGCTTACCATGCGTACCTTCCATACCGGCGGTGTGGCCGGGGATGACATTACCCAGGGTCTGCCAAGGGTTGAGGAGCTGTTTGAGGCAAGAAAGCCCAAGGGGCTTGCCGTAATAGCCGAGATGTCCGGTACTGTAAAAATAAGCGAGAGCAGGAAAAAACGGGAGGTAACGGTTATAACCGATGACGGGGAAGCCAAGAACTACCTGATACCCTACGGTGCCTGGATAAAAGTGAAGGACGGGGACGTGGTAGAAGCCGGGGACGAGATTACCGAAGGGTCGGTTAATCCCCACGATATACTGAAAATAAAGGGCGTCAAGGGTGTTCAGACCTATCTTCTGCAGGAAGTTCAGAAGGTTTACAGGCTCCAGGGCGTGGATATAAACGACAAGCATATAGAAGTTATTATTAGACAGATGCTGCGAAAGGTAAAGGTGGAGGATTCCGGAGATACCGCTCTGCTACCGGGAGGGCTTATAGATATCTTTCGGTTTGAGGAGGAAAACCAAAGGGTGGAAGCTGAGGGAGGAGAGCCGGCCATAGGCAAAAGGGTGCTGCTGGGCATCACAAAGGCGTCCCTTGCTACAGAATCCTTCCTGTCGGCCGCATCCTTCCAGGAGACCACCCGGGTGCTTACTGAGGCAGCCATAAAGGGCAAGACCGACCCGCTGGTAGGCCTTAAGGAGAACGTAATAATAGGCAAGCTAATCCCTGCAGGTACCGGAATGAGCAGGTACAGAAACATCCAGCTCTGTGTCCGGGAGGAAGAAGAGCCCGGAGAAGCGTCCTGTGAGGAGGCGGGTGTGGAATAAATAATTGACACAACCGGGTGCGAGTGGTAGAATATATACTGTTGCAATCGGGGGAAACGGAGGTTTTGGTATGCTGGAAGGATTGAAGACTGCCCGAAAAGTGGTTGGCATAAAGCAGTCAGTCAGGGCGGTCAAGGAGGGAAGCGCCCTTGTAGCGTATATTGCACAGGATGCCGACCGACATATCGCACAGCAACTGGAAGCCCTTTGTGATGAAAAGTCCATAAAGATTGTAAGAGTAGATACCATGGAAGAGTTGGGTAAGGCATGCGGTATAGAGGTAAAGGCCGCATCTGCCGTTGTACTGAAGCAATAATCCGGAAGGGCTTGTACCACCCTCCGGATTAGCGTAAAATGAAGCAGCAACAGCCCTTCCCGGTGAAGGGTTGTTTTTGTGATAAATTAAACTAAAGGAGGTGGAAAAATGCCAACAATTAACCAGCTTGTCAGGAAAGGAAGGACTATGGTCAAGTACAAGTCAGCTTCCCCTGCCCTTAAGGAGAACCCCCAGAAAAGGGGAGTGTGTACTACCGTGAAAACTACTACTCCCAAAAAACCCAATTCCGCTCTCAGAAAGATAGCCAGGGTGAGACTTACAAACGGGATAGAGGTTTCGGGGTACATTCCGGGGATTGGACACAATCTTCAGGAGCACTCGGTGGTACTTATAAGGGGCGGCAGGGTTAAGGACCTCCCCGGAGTCAGATACCACATTGTGAGGGGTACGCTTGATACCGCCGGTGTTGAGAACCGAAAACAGGCTAGGTCCAAGTATGGTGCCAAAAGGCCCAAAAAGAAATAGTTGAATAATAATTGTGTCGCTGTGCATTTTATATAGAGTACAGAGCACAACGGCGGAGCTTCGGACCGTCGAGTACCGATGAATGATTTACATTATTAAGGAGGGAAGCAGTGTGCCAAGGAAAGGAAGTGTTCCCAAGAGGGAACTTTTACCGGATCCGATTTATAACGACAAGATAGTAACAAAGCTTATAAACTACATCATGCTGGACGGAAAAAGAGGAGTAGCACAAAAAATAGTATACGACGCTTTTGAGATAGTAAAGCAGAAAACCGGCAGGGACGCACTGGAAGTTTTCCGTGAGGCCCTTGACAACGTTATGCCTGTACTGGAAGTCAAGGCGAGAAGGGTTGGGGGGGCTACCTATCAAGTCCCAATGGAAGTACGTCATGACAGACGTTTGGCCTTAGGGTTAAGGTGGATGGTAAGTTACACCCGTAACCGAGGCGAAAAGACAATGAAGGAGAAGTTGGCGGGAGAAATACTTGATGCTCTTAATAACACCGGGGCCAGCATAAAGAAGAAGGAAGACACTCACAAAATGGCAGAAGCAAACAGGGCTTTTGCTCATTACAGATGGTAAGGCTACTGAACCTACGCCAGAGAAATAGCCGGGTATTGCCGGCTTGAAAGGAGAACAAACAGTGCCTAGACAGTTTCCCATAGAAAAGGTGAGAAATATTGGAATAATGGCACATATTGATGCAGGGAAGACCACTACTACCGAGCGTATTCTGTTCTATACCGGACGGCTCCACAGAATGGGAGAAGTACATGACGGGGCCGCCACAATGGACTGGATGGAGCAGGAACAGGAGCGGGGTATTACCATTACTTCCGCTGCTACAACCGCTTACTGGAAGGGTCACAGAATAAACATAATCGATACGCCAGGGCATGTGGATTTCACAGTGGAAGTGGAAAGGTCCCTGCGGGTTCTTGATGGTTCGGTGGCGGTATTCTGCGCAAAGGGCGGAGTGGAGCCCCAGTCCGAAACGGTATGGCGTCAGGCTGATAAGTACAACGTTCCAAGGATTGCCTATGTAAACAAGATGGATATAACCGGCGCCGATTTCTTCAATGTAATGGAAATGATGAGAAAAAGGCTGGGGGCAAATCCTGTAGCTATACAGCTTCCCATAGGAAGCGAGGACAACTTCAGGGGTACAGTGGACCTTATTAGCATGACTGCTGTTTATTACCTGGACGATTTGGGCACAAGGGGCGAGAAAAAGCCGGTGCCCGATGATTTGGTGGAGCTGGCTGAAAAACACAGGAATCATATGATTGAATCCATTGCCGATTATGATGACAGCATTATGGAGAAATACCTGGAGGGCAAGGACATTCCCGGGGAAGACATAATTAAGGCCCTTAGGGCTGCAACGCTGAATGTGAGCATTATTCCGGTGTTGTGCGGGTCCTCGTACAGGAACAAAGGAGTCCAGCCGCTGCTGGACGCAATAGTGGCTTACCTGCCTTCCCCTATGGATGTGGAGGCAATAAGGGGCCAGCTTCCTGACAGCGACGAGTTCGAGGAAAGGCACCCTTTTGATGACGAGCCCTTTTCGGCCCTCGCCTTTAAGATTATGACCGATCCCTATGTAGGAAAGCTTACTTTTTTTAGGGTGTATTCCGGAACCCTCAGGACGGGGTCCTATGTATACAACGTAACAAAGGGCAAGAAGGAAAGAATAGGCAGGATATTGATGATGCACGCCAATAACCGGGAAGAGGTAACCGAAGTTTACGCCGGGGATATAGCGGCTGCAGTAGGCTTTAAGGATACAGCCACCGGGGATACGATGACCGATATAGAGCGTCCGCTTATCCTGGAATCAATGATCTTTCCTGAACCGGTAATATCGGTAGCCATAGAGCCCAAAACAAAGGCGAGCCAGGAAAGAATGTCCATCGCGCTGCAAAAACTGTCGGAAGAAGATCCTACCTTTAAAACCTATACCCATCCGGAAACGGGACAGACCATAATTTCCGGTATGGGGGAGCTTCATCTGGAGATAATAGTGGAAAGGCTCCTAAGGGAGTTCAGGGTGGAGGCCAACGTTGGTAAGCCCCAGGTTTCCTTTAAGGAAACCATCACCAAAAAGGTTAAGACCGAGGGTAAATTTATACGGCAGACAGGGGGCAGGGGCCAATACGGTCACGTGGTTCTGGAACTTGAGCCCCTGGAGCCGGGCGGCGGATTCCAGTTCGAGAACAGGATAGTTGGAGGCACAGTGCCCAAGGAGTATATACCGGCCGTTGAGGCGGGGATAGCAGAAGCGATGGAAAACGGAGTACTGGGCGGCTTCAAAGTATTGGACGTTAAGGCTACCATTGTAGACGGCTCCTTCCACGAGGTGGATTCCTCTGAATTGGCCTTTAAGATAGCCGGGTCCATTGCTTTTAAGGAAGGTGCCAAAAAAGCGGCTCCGGTGCTACTGGAACCCATTATGAAGGTTGAAGTGGTGGTATCGGAGGACTATATGGGTGACGTTATGTCGGACATAAGCGGCAGAAGAGGTAGGATAGAAGGCATAGAGCCCAGGTTAGGGACCCAGGTTATTAGGGGGTTTGTCCCCCTTGCCCAAATGTTCGGCTATGCCACCGATTTGAGGTCAAAGACCCAGGGCCGGGGAACCTATACAATGCATTTCAGCCATTATGAAACGGTACCCCAGGGTATAAAAGAACGAATATTGAAGTAGCATGACCTTAAG
>JAAYJF010000184.1 GCA_012523075.1 Clostridiales bacterium
ACTCCTCCTTTTCACAAAGATAGGTTTGTTTTATTTAGTATTTCCTTAAGGAATGCAAATATTGCCCCTGCCGGTATAATATTATGCCGCTCATTGGGACTTTGTAACTACAACGGCCTGCCATATATCGGTATTTGAAACTTTGCGTCATTGCGGTTATAATTTATAGGTAAGCATTCTACGGACGAAAGCCGGTGGCGCTATGTGGAGTCCTACTCACGGTAGAGTTTCCTTCGATCAGATGTATCAAATCGTAAAGGACTTTGTATGTGAACTACCCGAATACGAATATGAGATTACCATCGGTTCGGATTCCCAGAACCATGAGCTCACCAAGACGGTGCTGTGCGTTGCTGTCTGGAGAAAGGGCAAGGGGGGAATCTATTTTACCGATACCAGATATTCCAGAATAATAACCAACATCAGACAGAAGCTCATCCATGAGACCTCCCTAAGCCTGGACCTGGCACTTAGACTTACCGAAAGGTTTAAGGAAGACGATGTGGACTGCAATATTACCGCTATACACGTTGATGCTGGGAATAAAGGTCCGACCTCAAGGTATATCTCGGAGATTGTAGGATGGGTTAAGGCATGCGGCTTTGATTGCAAAGTCAAACCGGATTCCTACTGCGCCAGTAGCATAGCCGACAGGGTATCCAAATAGCGTTACCCCCGGCAGGCGCATAAAAATTCACCCGGTAAATACCGGGTGAAGGGAACGTGCCGCCGAAATTTGGACATTGGGCATTGTAACTTGCACATGCAAAAAGAGTGTTTACTTTTACCCGACCTTTTCGCCTAAACAGATTGACATTATCTTGTAACGGATAAGTCCACCCGGTGTGTTTACCTCTATTTTATCGCCGGGTTTTTTTAGTAGCAGCGACTTGCCTACCGGTGACAGGCAGGATACGTCTCCGCTTCCTATGCTTTCCTTAGAAGGGTTCACTATTCGATAGTTAAAAACCTCTTGGCTGGCCAGGTCCCGCACCTCAACCATGCTGCCAATAATCACGAAGGGAACTTCGAAGTCGTATTTATTTGACTTCCGGGCATTTGTTACAAGGTCGTTTATCTCCTTGATATAGGTATCGTAAAGGTCCTCGAAATCGTATCGGTCCCTGGAAGGCTTCGGGAAGTATTGGTCAAATATTTTGTTTTTTTCGTTCTCCACCTCTGCTAGGTGCGCTACCAGATTCTCAAAAATAGTCTGGGATAATGGTATTCCGCTCATCTGGTCTCCCTCCATTATTATACATTAAATGGGAAATCTCTTATATAAAATACAAGGCGCTTCGCCATTTTCGGCGAAACACCTAGTTACATATATCATACCATTGCATACAATGATTGTCAACTAAGTAAGATGATTTCCAAAAAAATGATATAATACAAGTAGGTCTAGGTTAAGTCATAAAATCGAACCAATAAATACCGGGATACTCCGGTATTTATTGGTTATGGAACAAAATTGATAGAAGTTTATGATTTCGAAGTGGTGCCGGGAACCGGAATCGAACCGGTACGGTTATAACTAACCGCAGGATTTTAAGTCCTGTGCGTCTGCCTGTTCCGCCATCCCGGCGTAAAAAAATTGGAGGCGACACCCAGATTTGAACTGGGGATAAAGGATTTGCAGTCCTCTGCCTTACCACTTGGCTATGCCGCCTCATTTGATGGAGCGGAAGACGGGATTCGAACCCGCGACTTTCGCCTTGGCAAGGCGACGCTCTACCACTGAGCTACTCCCGCATAGGTTATTTAGTTTTGTGGTGCCCAGGGGCGGAATCGAACCACCGACACGAGGATTTTCAGTCCTCTGCTCTACCGACTGAGCTACCTGGGCCCGTGGGAAGTGGGAGACGGGAAGAGAGATGTGGGATAGTGGTGCTGCTATTAAGCATTACCCGCATTCCCACCTCCAGCCTCACACTTCTCACTTCACGTCTGGCGCCCCGGAAGGGGCTCGAACCAGTGACCCCCTGCTTGTAAGTCAGGTGATCTCCCAACTGAGCTATGCGCCCACTCGCCGCATATTATATCAGCGACAAACAATAGTATACAATATTCTAAGCATTAAGTCAAAGCATTAGTAAATGAATTATTTGGCCTATCGGTAAATATTTTGGCAGAGCTTTTTCACGCTTTGGTTTCCTTAGTTATTTGCAGCAGATTAGTATTTTGATTGCTCTATGCCGATTGGACGGAGCAATACACGGACGTACACGGCATTAGACTTATGACAGCCGGATTAAAAACTGAACCAAAGCCGAAACCAAGCCGACAACTAAAAGGAAACCTCCAAGAAACGCAGCCATTACATTGCCGTCTACTTCGTCTTTACTCATAACATAACCTCCTCGCAAATTGTATGCTTTCCGGTTGTGATGAGAAAAACTAAAAGACGTTCTATTAATATTATACACAATTTTGGCGGAAGTTAACACCAAATAAGAAAAACTCATTATACTTGAAACTTTGGTTTGGCTATTGTATAATATATAAACGTAATATAAATTTATAGGGGCATGGCTCAATTGGTAGAGTAGCGGTCTCCAAAACCGTTGGTTGCGGGTTC
>JAAYJF010000079.1 GCA_012523075.1 Clostridiales bacterium
ACACAGGTAAAGTCCTCCAGCGCTGATGGTACTGAGGTGGAGACGCCTTGGGAGAGTAAGTCGCTGCCGGGTTTAACTTTTAAAGCAGTTCATCCCTTATGGATGGACTGCTTGTTTTGATTCATAACCGGCATAATTGTTCTTTCAGGTAACTTATGTTATTATTTAAATTGCCCATACATGGGAAAGGTAGGGATAAAGTTTATGGTTTCTGCAAAGAGAAGAGAAAATATAATAAGAATTCTCCAAACGGCCACTGGGCCGGTAAAGGGGACGGACCTTGCAGACAAACTGGGAGTGACCAGGCAGGTAATAGTCCAAGATATTGCCATACTAAGGGCGGCGGGCGAAGATATCATCGCTACACCCCGCGGTTACATAATGCTAAACCTGATCCAGCCCAAGGCTAGTACAAAAACAATCGCTTGCAGGCACCATACCAATGAGGAGATGGAACAGGAACTCACTGCAATAGTGGATTTGGGAGGCAGCATTATAGACGTTTTAATAGAGCATCCGGTATACGGTGAAAAAAGGGGCGTTCTGATGATTTCCTCAAGGCAGGACGTTAAGGACTTTATGAAATCCTTAGAAAATGGTTATGCACAGCCGCTGGCATCGCTTACAGGCGGCGTTCATCTCCATACGATACAAGTGAGGGATGAGGAAAGTTATTTAAGAATTAGGAAAGAACTAAAGAAGAGGGGATTTCTGATTGAAGAATAGGAAATCTCCACAGGAGGTTATTGGCTTTGGATAAGGCAAAACGAAGGGGTAGCAAACTAATCTTTGTGGTTATCGGCATAATAGCTGGTTTTTTTCTAATGCTAAACGTATTTCTTGGCTTTATAGTTGACTATCAATGGTTTGGTGAAGTCGGCTATACAAGCGTATTCCTCGCGGCTATAATTAGCAAGTTCAAAATAGGTATCCCTGTATTTGCACTTATGACGCTGCTCCTTTATATTTATTTCATAAACATGAAAAAGGACTTCTATAGGCATTCAGGACTGATTGAGACCAACCAGGACAAAAAAAGATACGGTAAAATTATACTAATCCTGTCCTTGGTCTTGTCCTTCTTTGTAAGCAGCGTTGTGGCCGGTGGACTTTGGCTGGATATTCTGAAATTCATAAATGCTGTAGACTTTAACGTGGCCGATCCCATATTTGCAAAGGATATAGGTTTTTACATGTTTAAGCTCCCGTTGCTCAACCAACTTCTTTCGCTGCTTACCTTTGTGGCGGTAGTTCTGATAGCCGCCACGGCGGTATTTTACGGTGCGATGATGACCCTTAAAACCCCGGAGATGATTAGAATGCAGGATGGCCCGGAGGGGGGCGCCCAAAGGAGCGGCCTGTTTAGTAAAGACATGTTAAGCCTTGCGGTCCGACAGATAGCCACCGTGGGTTTTGTGATTTTCATTATAATGGCCTTCAGGTTTTTTGTCAGCCGTTATAGCCTCTTGTTTTCGCTGGGAGGGGTGGCCTACGGGGCCGGATATACCGATATAACGGTTATGTTGAGGGTTTATATGCTTCAGGCCGCGGCCGCTGTTATAAGCGCCGTTCTGGTGGTATACGCAGCCTATGCAAAAAAATACAAAACCGCACTATACGGGCCGGCATTATTAATAATTGTTTCCATACTGGGTAACATTACAGCTATGGTTGTGCAAAACTATATAGTTGATCCCAACGAATACGCAAAGGAACAGCAGTACATAGAAAACAGCATTGAATATACCCAGAAGGCCTATGGGCTGGATAAGATACAGGAAAAGGAGTTTGCCGCGGCGGATAACCTGACCCTTGAGGATATCGAGAATAATAGGTCTATTATCGACAACATAAGGATAAACGATTACAGGCCTGCACTTCAGACCTATAACCAACTTCAGGGTATAAGGCCCTATTACCGGTTTCATGATATTGACATAGACAGGTATACTATAGACGGAGAATATACACAGGTATTTCTCTCCGCCAGGGAGCTCTCCCCCGAACACCTGAGGGAGGAAGCCCAGAGCTGGGTCAACAGGTTTTTGAGGTACACCCACGGCTATGGAGCTGTTTTATCACCGGTGAACACCGTTACGCCTCAGGGCCAGCCCCAGCTTCTGGTTAGGGATATTCCCCCCGTCGCAGCGGCGGGCCTTGAAGTAGAAAGGCCGGAAGTGTATTTCGGCGAACTGACCGATGATTATATAATTACAAACGCTAAGACTGAGGAATTCGACTACCCGCTGGGGGATGACAACAGATACAGTTTTTACCGGGGCACTGCCGGCATAAAGATAACCCCGTTCAATAAGCTGATTTTTGCATTGTATCACGGTACCTCCAGGATTCTGTTTTCAGGGGATATAACTTCCGACAGCCGAATGCTTATAAACAGGAACATAATGACCCGGGTGAAAAAGATTGCCCCCTATTTTTCCTATGACGACGACCCGTATCTGGTTATCTACGAAGGAAAGCTGTACTGGATTATTGACGGATATACTCATGACAGCAACTATCCCTATTCCCAACCGATAGCGGGGGGCGTAAACTATATACGTAATTCCTTCAAGGTAGTCATAGACGCCTATAATGGCAACATCGATTACTACCTTATAGATGAGGAGGACGCGGTGGCCGTAACTTACAGCAGAATATTTCCCGGTTTGTTCAAATCCTTTGACCAAATGCCGGAGGGCCTTAAGGAGCACATAAGGTATCCGGAGACCCTATTTGATATCCAGGCTGAGATTTTCAGGGACTATCATATGGAAAATCCACAGGTGTTTTACAACCGGGAGGATGCATGGAGCATAGCCCTTGAGCAATACGGCAATGAAACGGTGGAACTGGATTCCAGCTATCAGATTATAAAGCTTCCCGGCGAAGAGGGCGTGGAATTTATCCTTACCGTTCCCTATACGCCAATAAACAAGAACAATATGGTGGCCTTACTGGTTGCCCGGAACGATGGGGATAAGTACGGGGAGATGATTATTTACAAACTGCCTAAGAATAAACTGGTATATGGGCCGATGCAGATTGAGACAAGGATAAGCCAGGATACCGAGATAGCCAGACAATTGTCGCTGTGGGACCAGAGGGGCTCCGAGGTAATAAGGGGCAATCTGCTCGTAATACCCATAGAGGATTCCCTGCTTTACGTTGAACCGATGTTTATGAAGGCCTCCGGCGAAAACAGTCTGCCCGAGATGAGAAGGGTTATAGTGGCTTACAAGGATACCATTGTTATGGAAGAGACCCTGGACGAGGCCCTTGCCGCCATATTCGGCAAGGCCGGTCCGGGCACCCGGCCGCCGGGCATACCTGAAGGCCAGGAGGAGCCCGGGATGCCCGGAGAACCTACCGGGCCGGGGGAAGCCTCGGAGGGCACCGGCGAGAGCCTAGAGCACCTCATACGCTCCGCCAACCATCTTTTTGAAGAAGCCCAGGAGGCTCTAAAGAACGGAAACTGGGCGCAGTACGGTCAATACCTCCAAAGGCTTGAGGAAGTGCTAAAAGCTATGCAGCAGCACACAGCTCCCTAGGCCGTTTAGAGATAAAAAGCGGAAGGCATCGCGCCTCCCGCTCTTATTACCCTCGATGTAAGCGTCCGTAATATCTCCTTTGGATCAAACGGGCGCTAATCACCAGGGTTTGTTGAACTAGCCACCAGCGGATAAAGCACTTCGCTGATGGAAGTTTCACTTTAAATGCTTCTTTTTTTGTTGATATAGGCGATTTCCTCGGCGGTCATATCGTCCAGCAGCTTTGCCTTTTTAGCTATTTCATTCCTGTTCAGTATTCCTTTATCTATTAGCAGTTCGATAAGGCTCGCAATTGCAAGAGTATTCCTGTAGTCGATTTCCTTCATATCACCTAACTGGGAAACCACATCGATTTCATTCATTTCCACACCTCCGGCTTCTCTTTATTTGATTATTACCTTAGGCCGGTAGTTTTATTCCCCAATTGGGTCGAGAAACACCAAGGTGCACACATTTTCATGAAGGGTAATATTATGTACAAAGTAAAGTATGGGAGGTTAGATTCCTTATGAATGCTAATCTGCGCAATTCAAAGATGCCCGAAACGCCTTATCCTCCTGGATGTTATGATAACATTCCCGAGGGCGAATATATACCGGGAAATCCCTATCTTCCAAATATTGAGCCACGCCCCGGCGCTCCGGGAACACCCGGTTATCCATGTGTCCCGCAAGAAACGGTTATTGAGAACGTAAAACTGGCAAGGGCCTATGTTCCCTTCGAAAGGCTGTGCATCACCTATCCGGCGGTCCGGGCGCTATGTAAGGGGACGCTGTTCCCGCCACTGTTCAGCCCTTACAAGGGGCCGGACAAGGACCACAGGCCCCCGCAATATGAATAAGGAGGCAAAATTATGGATATCAGAAGAGAGGAGCTCTTAAAACAGCTGAGTGCGTTGGATTTTACAGTTATTGAGTTAAATTTATATCTCAATACTCATCCCCGCGACCGTAACGCACTTATGAAATACAACACAGCAGTAGAGCAGGCCAAAATGCTTAGGATGGAATACGAAAGACGCTATGGGCCGCTAACTGCCTATTATTCTACCAGCAGTTATCCGTGGCAATGGATATGCAATCCATGGCCCTGGCACTATAGTTTTAATTTCAGACTGGCAGGGGAGGAGTGTTAAGCATGTGGATTTACGAGAAAAAGTTAGAATATCCAATTAAAATCAGGACTCCAAATCCAAGGATGGCGAAGGTAATAATTACCCAGTACGGGGGACCTGACGGCGAACTGGCCGCGTCCCTTCGATACTTAAGCCAAAGGTTTTCAATGGTAACGCCGGAGGCAAGGGCAACCTTAAACGATATTGGAACCGAAGAACTGGCCCATCTTGAAATGGTAGGCACCATGGTGTATCAGTTGGTTAAGGGTGCAAGTATTGAAGAGATAAAGGCAGCCGGCCTTGACCCCTATTACGCGGACCATGACAGGGGCGTATACCCCATATCGGCGGCGGGGAACCCCTTCACTGCAGCCTATATACAGTCTAAGGGCAATCCCGTAGTTGACCTTTATGAAAATATGGCGGCCGAGCAAAAAGCCAGGGCAACCTATGAATGGCTGATAGACCTTGCGGATGACCCGGACGTTATTGACCCGCTTAAGTTTCTTCGGCAAAGGGAGGTAGTGCATTTCCAGAGATTTGGTGAGGCCTTGAGGATAGTACAGGACTACCTGGATAGCCGAAGGCACTTTCCAATTTCAAAACCCGAAGGTATGGAGGATTAAAGGCATGATTTTCAAGCCTGTTGCAGGGGAAAAAATACCCCTGCTACATATTCCGGGTTAAGCGGATGCTTGATTTTTTTTCGCACTATGTTATAATACAACGTAAATCAAGCAATAATAGCAGTATATGCGATGACGGGGAGCAGTACAAAGCTGTTGCCTGCTAGAGAGAGCCGGTGGATGGTGTAAACCGGTGCAGGACGCTTTGGAATCCGCCTTCGAGCGAAAGGGCGAAACAAGTCCTTACGGTTTGCAGCCGTTACTTTGCAAAAAGCCGGGTCCTTTTTAGGTCCAATTAGGGTGGCAACGCGGGAAACCTCTCGTCCCTTCGAAGAACGAGGGGCTTTTTGGTTTTTCGCGGGTGTGTCCCCATTCATCTAAAAGGAGTTGATATTAATGTTAGACTTAAAGTTCATTAGAGCAAACCCTGAAAAAGTAAAGGAAGGGCTTTCCAAAAGGCGGGAAAACATAGACATCGACAGACTGCTGGAGTTGGACCAAAACAGGAGAGACCTTCTCTCGGAGGTTGAGCAGTTAAAAAGCAGGCAGAACAGCGTATCAAAGGAAATACCAAGGTTGAAAAAGGAGGGCAAAGACGTAGCATCCATACTGGAGGAGATGAAACAGCTCTCTGAAAGCATAAAGCAGATGGACGGATCACTCCATGAACTGGAGGACCAAATACAGGATATTATGTACTCTATACCCAATATTCCCCACCCTTCGGTGCCGGTTGGTGATACCGAGGAAGAAAACGTTCCGGTAAGGTACTGGGGCAAGCCGAGGAAATTTGAATTCCAATCGAAGGCTCACTGGGATATTGGGACGGAATTGGGTATCCTGGACTTTGCTACTGCCGGCAAGGTAACCGGCGCCAGGTTTGCGATGTATCGTGGTGCAGGGGCGGCCCTTGAGAGGGCGCTAATAAGCTTCTTTTTGGATGTACATATAAACAAACACAACTATGAAGAGGTGTTCCCGCCCTTTATGGTGCACCGTAACAGCATGGTGGGCACCGGGCAGCTTCCGAAGTTTGAGGAGGATGCGTTCAAAGTCGAAAATACCGATTACTTCCTGATACCAACAGCCGAGGTGCCTGTAACCAACATATATCGGGAGCAGATAATTGAGTCCGGTGTATTGCCGATAAAGCATGTTGCCTACAGCGCCTGTTTCAGGGCCGAGGCCGGCTCCGCCGGAAGGGACACCCGGGGACTTATAAGGCAGCACCAGTTCAACAAGGTTGAGCTTGTAAAGTTCGTCGAACCGGAAACGTCCTACGACGAGCTGGAAACCCTGGTAAACGATGCTGAGGAAATCCTGCAGCTTTTAGAGATTCCCTATAGGGTGAATATGATGTGTACCGTGGACCTTGGGTTTACCGCTGCTAAAAAATACGACCTGGAACTTTGGATGCCCAGCTACAACAGGTACGTTGAGGTCTCATCCTGCAGCAATTTCGAGGACTTCCAGGCAAGGAGAGCAGATATAAAATACCGCCCTGCGACGGGGGGAAAAGCCCGGTATGTTCACACATTGAACGGCTCCGGGCTCGCCGTGGGCAGGACTCTGGCGGCGATACTGGAAAACTACCAACAGCAGGACGGTTCTGTAATCATACCCGAGCCCTTGCGAAAGTACATGAACGGTCTTGAAAGGATTCAAAAAAAATAGTATAATATGCTGGCCGATGGCTAAATAATACTATTAACCACCGGTCAGCATAATCCATGTATGGCAGTTAAGCCATTTATTGCACCCTTTTGGCTGTTGACACTATGTCTAATAGTTTGCTATAATAACTTATGTGTCTTAAATGGGAAGGGTGTCCGAGCGGTTTAAGGAGCTGGTCTTGAAAACCAGTGACTCTGAAAGGAGCCGTGGGTTCGAATCCCACCCCTTCCGCCAGCAAAATTTAATGAAAAACATACGGAGAAGTACTCAAGTTGGCTGAAGAGGCGCCCCTGCTAAGGGCGTAGGTCGTGTAAGCGGCGCGAGGGTTCAAATCCCTCCTTCTCCGCCATTTTTTTATCATTGTGCGCCCGTAGCTCAGCTGGATAGAGTGTCTGACTACGAATCAGAAGGTCGTGGGTTCGAATCCCGCCGGGCGCACCAAAATAGGTCATAGCATTATTTAATTCGCTTTATTATGAACTCTTCATGTTTAATAACTTCCGCTTCTATACGGTCTAACGTATCTGCGTTCTGTTTATAACCGTCAAACAGGGCATCGATTTTAGGCTTAATGTCGTATTCAATAGTTAGATTTGTCTTTCTTGTTTCATCCTTTAGTGCATTGACGTCAGCCTTTAACCCACCAACGTCAGTCCTTAACTCATTAAACCCCTTCTCCATCTTAGAATACATCTGTGCCATTAATTCGTGAAGCTTTTCGTTATCACTCATAGCTATTCTCCTTCTCTTTTCTCCTACCACATAATATTTTACAACACGGAGTTGTAAAACGGAAGGTTAATAAACAGATTTTGTAAAACGTGCTGATAAACAACCCAAAGTTGTTTCGAATGTAACTACAGGTCCGATGAAGCTGCCGCAAAGATATACAAGTGGCAGGAAGTGCAAAAGGATTTTGCCAAACGAACCGGGCTAAAAAGCCAGGGTGAAGAGGAACAGGTAGTCGTTTTTCAGCTATACAAGAGATTTTTCCAAGTCCATTAGGGGGCTGTATAGAGTCCAAGTAATTTATGCCTAGCTTTTGCTCTTTAATGGTTTATGGTAGCAACTTTTTATAAACGTATATATTGGGAGTATATAAAGAAAACAAGCCATTAGAATACTGGATGTTGGTGCACCGATCGAAGCAAGAGGAACCGCACCCGCTATTGACCAAGGAATGAGCGGAGCAATAACGACAGCCGTGTTTTCTAAATGTATAGCTAGTTTTTGAGAATCTGTTTCTATTTCATTACAAAGCTGATACGTCATCATAATGGTCAAAGTTTGGTTACATGCAATCATAGCAGTAATTACAGATGTAACAAGTATTCCTCCGTACGGAGTGATCTTTTCACTCAAGCCAGTAATGAGCCTCTTAACGGGATGGAGTATCTCCGTGTTTTGGAAGATGCCTGCGTAAGAGGAAGAAATACATACAATCGCCATAACTCTTAGCATGGACTGTATACCACCGCCGTTTAATAGGGCTCCCACCTCTGCGTCAGTAGTGCTATATCCTGCAATGGTGAAGTGAAGGACCTGTGATGGATCCAAATCCTGGATGAATAGGCATATAAGCGCGGCCACAATAATGCTGGCCGACATTGTAACCTTTACATTTATTCCAAGCAGGGACAATATCAGTATGATAAGCGCTGGCATCAAAGCAATCCAATGCAAGCGCATTACTCGGCTGAATAACGACTGCAGGTCCATTGTCGCACCGGATCCAATAAAGGAAAATCCGACAACCATATATATGGCACAGGTCAATAAAAATGGAAATAAGGCAGTACGAAACATCTTTTTTATATTGTCAAATAGATTGGTATCAGTCAATTCGCTTACCAAAAGCGCACTGGTAGAGACGGGAGAGCAGCGATCACCAAAGTATACACCCGATAAAATGGCACCTCCGGCAATGACCGGATTTATCCCCATTGAAACGGCCATGGTCATGCAGATCACGCCCATTGTTGCAGCTGTGCCAACAGATGTACCTGTAAGCATGGAAATACCGCAGTTCAATAAAAAGGTCGTTAAGACGAGGGTATCGGGTCTAACAAACCGGACTGCGTAAGAAATAATAACCGGAATGGTGCCGCAGGCTCGCCATAGCGCGGTCATTATACCAATCAGCACAAAAACAATCAGGATATTTTTCACCGTTTTTATCCCCAAAACAGCCATATTTGCCAGCCGCATCCATGGAATATTTTTTGCCCGTCCGTAGAAGCAAAATATCAAAACTCCGCCAAGCAGGGCGTAAATAATGGATATATTAATACTGATACATATTATAAGCGTGATGCAAAATATTGAAAGCGTGATAATCTCCATTGCCCATCCTCCTATGAGGAGTATAGCATTGATAATTACAGTGTCAATAACTTTTGAAAATGTCATCCTTTACCCGGATTTGGGAGGCTGGCAGGCCGCTGCGGGCAAAACTCTTATTAAGAACGGTGGCGTGTTTGGAAAAGAGTTTCTGCATACTGAGGGAATAACTTTTTCACCAAATAAAACCTCTCCTCATAATATGTACTGCAAATGAGGGGAGGTGAAACTATATCTACGAAAGGTTTAAGCGGCTTCTTTGGGAAAGGATTTGACACCCTATTTCTGTTGCTGGTTATAATAATAATCTTCTTCGCCTTTGATATTGATTAGGCCAACAACAGACAGAGGCATCCCGGGCTTTTTCACTCCCTTTCTCCGGTTATCCTACTGCACACAGGGCAAAGGATACCGGCCGTATTTGAACGGCCCGACCTTATGCCCTAAAGAAAAAAAGCGGTCTGTTTGGCGAACGGACCGCTTTTTCTTCTTGCACCAAACCAAGTCAGTGAGCCTGGCTAAGGACCGTTTCCGATTGTTTGAAGGATTCTACAAGTCGGTGCTCTGGCTTGTCATAGGGACGGTACCAGCCCCTGTTAACCGCCAGGTCCATCATAGAGCCATTGCCAGCCAGTATCTGGGTCAGGGAGGCCGTGTACATGGTCCTCAGTTCAGGGGTAGACGTCTTAAGAACAGCCGCCAGGTACGCCGTGGCAGCGGCCTCCGAGCCCATAAGCATATCGTTTGCCACCATTTCATCGTTTGCCTGTTTCCCAACACCTGTGAGTGCGTTTAGCAGTGAAGGCATTTTTAGTGCACCTCCCCGGTATGAACTATATTGTTTTCATTGATGAACTGCTGCATGCCTTTGATTCGCCCCTCCGCAGCCAGGATGCTGGCTTCAATCATTCGTTGAAGCTCCTGGTCGTTTGCAAGGGCTCTGGCTGCCTTTACCTTGGTAAGGGCATTTGTCTCCATTTGAAGCAGTTCGGTGAGAGACAGCATTTCGATGTCGGATAAACTTCTCAATTTAATCGCCTCCTGATGCTATGATTCCTTAATATTGTTTTCTGCCACCGATGAAAGTATGTGTTTTGTGAAAACATTTTTTATTAAAGGAATCCGGACGGGGAAACACGAATAATTACAGATGTCGGAAGTTAGTGGCATATATGACCCGGGTGTTATGCAAACTATTCTTTGGGATGTGGCTCAAAAAAGGAGAGGATTTTCAGTGGACTTTGAAAGGCTTGCAAAACAGATAGAATTTATAGTGGAGATTGACAAGATAAAACACGTATTCAGGAAAACACTGCTTATTAACGGGTCAAGGTATGAAAACGACGCGGAGCATTCCTGGCACCTGGCCATTATGGCAATACTGCTTTCGGAGTATTCCAACGCGAAGGACCTGGACGTGCCCCGCGTGCTGAAGATGGTGCTTGTGCATGACATAGTGGAAATAGATGCCGGGGATACATTCTGCTACGACGAAAAGGGAGCCCTAGACAAGCGGGAAAGGGAGGAGAAGGCCGCGGACCGGATATTCAATATACTCCCTGCCGACCAGGCACGGGAGATAAGGGACCTTTGGGAAGAATTTGAAGAGTGCAGGACTCCCGAGGCGAAATTCGCCAATTCTCTTGACAGGCTTCAGCCACTGCTGCACAATTACAAGACCTGTGGTCGGTCGTGGAAAAAGCATGGGATATCCAAAGAAAGGGTAATAGAACGCAACAAGCCCATACAAAAGGGCTCCCGGCAGCTTTGGGCCTATGTGGAGAAAATGATAGAGGATTCTGTGGATAAGGGATACCTTCCGGAACAGGAAAGGTTTCCGGGAAAATAACCTAAACAAGGAGGGGTATTTTGTCTAGGGAAAAGGTGTATATAACCAGACCAATACAGAACGAAGCCATATCCCTGCTAAAGGAACACTTCGATGTGACCGTGAGCCCGGAGGACAGGGTGGTGGACAGGGATGTTTTGATGGATGCCGTGGAGGATGTGGATGCGCTGCTCTGCCTTATTAATGATACCGTTGACAGGGAAGTAATAGGCCGGGCAAAAAGGGCTAGGATAATAGCCAATTACGGCGTTGGATACAACAATATAGACGTCCCGGCAGCTACCGAAAGGGGCATTGTCGTAACCAACACCCCCGGGGTGCTAACCGATGCAACCGCGGACCTTGCCTGGGGCCTTCTGCTGGCTACGGCCAGAAGGATTGTGGAATCTGACAAGTACACCAGGGCGGGAAGGTATGAGAGCTGGTCGCCTAACCTGCTGCTTGGGCGCTCTGTGGCGGGTAAAACTTTGGGTATTATAGGCGCCGGCAGAATAGGCCGGGCGGTGGCCAGAAGAGGCCTTGGGTTTGATATGAAGCTTCTTTACCACAACAGGAGAAGGGATGAAGGGCTGGAAAAGGAACTAAACGCACGGTGGGTGGACAGGGAAACCCTGCTAAAGGAATCAGACTTTGTTTCGCTGCACGTGCCCCTGACCGATGAGACCTGGCACATGATAGGCCGCCGGGAATTTGAGACCATGAAGGATACCGCTGTGCTAATAAATACCTCCAGGGGCCCGGTGGTGGACGAAAAAGCCATGGTGGATGCGCTTCGGGAAGGGCTTATCTGGGCAGCGGGCCTGGACGTGTACGAAAGGGAGCCGGCCGTTGAGGAGGGGCTTAAGGCACTGGATAATGTGGTGCTAGCCAGCCATATAGGCAGCGCCACTATAGAGGCCAGGACCAGGATGGCGATGATGGCGGCGGAGAACATAGTATCCGTCCTAAAGGGCGGGAAACCGCTTACTCCGGTGAACGAGGTGCCCGTTAAGGAGTAACGCTGCAACTATGGTACAGCAACTTTGGGGCCGGTTGAAGGGGCGGCCGGGCGGGCGGCGAAGGGACGGATGCTAGACAGGATATGTGACCAAAGAGAGAATAAGATGGGAGGAGGGTAATAATGGGTTGTGGGGCATTGCTTATTCATCCCTTGTATTCAAAGATGCGGGATATAAATGAAAATATCGGTATAGGTTACATAGCATCCTATTCAAGGGCAAAGGGCAAAGAGGTTGAAATACTGGATATAGCCGCCAGGGGCTGGACTGAGAAAAAAGCTGTGGAGTACATATGCGGTGACCCGCCTGTTCTTATAGGAATAAGCATATTATTCCAGGAAGGAGCGGTGGAGGCCCTTGACTTTGCAAGAAGGCTAAGAAAGGGAGGCGTCAAAAGCCATATAATAGTCGGGGGTATATATCCTTCCTTTGAATACGAAAATCTCCTTAAAAACCACCCGGAAATAGATTCGGTATGCATAGGGGAGGGGGAGGAAACCTTCTACTATTTGCTGGAAAGCTTAATAAAGAATACTGATGTATCAGCGGTGGAGGGGTTGGCCCTTAGGAAGGAAGGCCGGATAGTAACAACGCCCCGGCGGGCACCGCTTATGGACCTGGATATGCTGCCCTTTCCCGCCCGGGACGTGCTTCCGTTCACACTGGGGCATAAGACCTATGCATCGGTTGTGTCCAGCAGGGGGTGCTACGGCCGTTGCAGTTTCTGCAGCGTAAGCGGATTCTTTTCATCCATCGGCGCCCGATACAGGTACCGGAATCCCGAAAGAGTGGCCGATGAGATTGAAAGCTTGGTGCAGGGGTTTGGCGTCACACGGTTTACCTTTGACGATGCCAACTTTTTGGATGGCAGGACCGGAACAGATAGGGCCCTTGACTTTGCGCGGGTACTGACCGAGAGGGGCTTACAGATAGAATACAGCATCCAGTGCCGCTGCGACAGCATTGAGCGGGAACTGTTCAAGACCTTGAAGGCCAGCGGACTGGCCCGGGTGTACCTGGGGGTGGAATCGGGGTCCCAGCCGCAACTGGACAGGTACAGAAAAGGTGTCAGCGTGGAACAGGTCTTCCGGGCCCTGGAGATACTGACGGACCTTGGCATTTTTGTTCAGATGGGCTTTATAATGTTTGACCCCTACGCCACGGTGGACGACATATCCGCCAACCAGCAGTTCCTTGCAAAGGTAAAGGCCATGGTGCCGGAGGGCCAGTTGGGGTACCTGTCGCCCACCACAAAGCTTATACCGCTATCAGGAAGCGAGTACATGGAAAAGCTTAAGGACGATGGGCGGCTTAAGGGTAACTATCTCGGTTATACCTACGACTTTGCTGACAAAAAAACATCGCTGCTTTATAACGTATCCTCCACCTCGGCCAGTATATTGTGGGGGGCCAAAAGGTTCCTGAAGGACACAGGCAGCGAAAAGGAAGGTTTTCCAAGGCACTGGCAAAAAGCCCAAGGGGAATAGAGGCTGGTTATCAGGCTTTTCTTATTTCGTCCATTACTTCGTTTATAATATTCTTAACCGAGGACATTTTATCAACTCGGTACACATTGTCCCCCGCGAAGGCGAAGCCCCTTTGGAAGTTTCCCTGCTGGGCGTTTATAAGTGCATCGGCTATGCAGTAGGGGGACTGGCCCGGGTTGCAGGTTTTCAGGCAGTTGGACAGGCATTTGAAGGGTTTTTTGATGCCCTCTTCCACGTCTTCCAGGAAGGCGTTCCTTATAGCCCTGCCCGGCAGTCCCACCGGGCTTTTTATTATGACAACGTCATCCCTGTTCGCATTGATGTATTGGTCTTTGAACCGCTGATGGACATCACACTCGTAGGTGGCGACAAAACGGGTGGCCATTTGGAACCCCGAAGCCCCTGCCGACAGTACGCTGGCGGCGTCGCTTCCGTCGAATACACCTCCCCCGGCAATAAGGGGGATATTTTTTCTGTACTTTTCCTCGAAGGGTTTTACCGCCAGCCCCACTTCCTTCACCAGCCTTGCGAGGGGGTATTCAGCTATATTCTTTAGCTGTTCCAGCGTAAAGCCAAGGTGGCCTCCCGCCCTTGGGCCTTCCACTACTATGGCATCTGGCAGGTAATTGAATTTTTTGTCCCAGTGTTTGCACAACACCGCCGCCGCCTTGGCAGAGGATACAATGGGTGCGATTCTTGTCATGGAATCCTTTACAAGGCCGGGCAGTTTAAGCGGCAGCCCAGCCCCGGAGAAAATGATATCAATCCTTTCCCTTACAGCGGTCTGAACCATTTCCTCAAAGTCATTAAGCGCCGTCATTATATTGACTCCTATAATACCAATCGGACTTGCCCCGCGGGCCCTTTTTATGTTGTAGGCCAGGGCTTCCCGGTTTGCCTCCTTTTTACTGCGCCGGTAGCCGGGAAGAGCAAATCCCGGTTCCACCCCCGATATTACTCCTATTCCGCCGCTGTTAGCCACAGCGGAGGCCAGCCGCCACATGGACACCCCAACGCCCATACCCCCCTGTACAACGGGCAGGCGTGGGGTAAGGCCGCCTATATTCAATTCGGGAATTATCATTAAAACACCTCTTTTTAGTACCAGGTAATAACACCAGTTTACAACATTATATACTTTTGATCGGTTTAATACAACAAGTATTTCACATAATGCAGGGTTATATGCCAGGCCCCGTCCGATTGAACGCGGCTATGTTTGATGGTATAATTTGTATGATGTGCTAATTCTTAAGGGTATAAAAAGGCGGTGGATTAAATGGAAAACAGGTCACCAATCCGTTGGGTTTCAAACGACAGGGCAAGGAAGGACAATTATGAAAGGGTAGTGGTAAAGGATTTTTCCGAGGACATGGTTAAGGGGGTAAGGGACTTCCACAGGGGATTTGCGGAGTACAGCCCCACACCCCTGCATCGGCTGGACGGCCTTGCCCGGTATCTTGGCGTAAAGGGCCTGTGGGTGAAGGACGAATCGCAAAGGTTCGGGCTTAATGCTTTTAAGGTACTGGGCGGCTCCTATGCCATAGGCAGGTATATGGCGGAATTGTACGGCGTTCAAATGGGTAATGTCCCCTTCGAAAGGTTCAAGGAACTGACAGGGGCAGCCGGGGACGGGAACATGCTGTTTGTAACCGCCACCGACGGCAACCACGGGAGGGGAATTGCCTGGGCTGCCAACCGCCTTGGTCAGCGGTCGGTGATATTCCTTCCCAGGGGCTCGGCGGAGGCACGGGTACGAAATATACAGAAGGAAGGTGCCAAGGCCCATGTACTGGACATGAACTATGACGATGCTGTCAGGTACGCCAGGGATTACGCCGACAGAAACAACGGCATATTCGTTCAGGATACCGCCTGGGAAGGCTACACCGAGATTCCCGGTTGGATAATGCAGGGTTACTCCACCATTGCCCATGAGCTTACCGAGCAACTGGAGGCTGGGGGCGCGGATAAGCCCACCCACCTGTTCCTCCAGGCCGGTGTGGGTTCCTTTGCAGCGTCTATACAGGCCTTTTTCGCCGAAAGATATGGGACCTACAGGCCGGTTACGGCCATTGTGGAGCCTGACCGGGCGGATTGTATATTCAAATGCGCCCAGGAAGACGATGGCAAGGTCCATACGGTAGTCGGCGACCTGGACACCATAATGGCAGGGCTGGCCTGCGGCGAGCCCAATACCGTCGCATGGGAAATACTACGGGACTATTCGGATATGTTCTTTTCCTGTCCCGATTACGTTGCGGCTAGGGGCACAAGGATACTGGCCAACCCCCTTAGCGGCGACCCGCTGATTGTATCCGGAGAATCGGGGTCGGTGGGAGTGGGACTTCTAAGCCTTCTGCTTGAGCGGGAGGAGTACGGCGATGTGGTTCGGCTGCTGGACCTTAACAGGGATTCTAACGTGGTGTTTATTAGTACCGAGGGAGATACCGACCCGGTGGGGTATAGGAAAATTATATGGGATGGCCTTTGTCCCACGCCCAGGTAAATATTATGGGAACACATCGGGTTGGGAAGTGAGATTGGCAAGTGAAAAAGCCATCCCTTAGCGTTAAGGGATGGCTTTTTCTAAGCGTTAACTTTAATCCTCCTGCAGGGCTTCCGGCTCCACGGGAACCAGTTCGCCTTGGTCCATTATATCCTCCTCGGTGATTACCGGGAATTCCACTTCCTCATCCAAGTCATATATTTCGAATTCACCCTCCGAATGGCTCAGCATTTTGGCTGAAAATTGAGGTGCATCCTCGCCAAGGGCTTCCACAACTTCCGTCATAAACTCTGCCATAGGCATTGTCATCGCCTGGGACATCCATACCTTCCCGAACAGGTGAGTTTCTTTATCGATGTAATATTTATAGGAAAGCTCCACTTCCATGCCGGATACAAGGGACATCATCATTTGTTTGTACTGCTCCGGGTCAAAGCCCGGTCCCTGTCCAAGGGCGGGGTTTTCAGCCTGCAGAGTTACTATGGAATCCATAACCTTCTCCATTACTTCCATATAGTATTCTCTGTAGGCCTCCTGGTCTATTTTAAAACTTATAACGTAGTATTCCCCGTCGTCCGTTACAACGTCCTCCTCATACCTTGCAAATTCCTTAAACATCTTTAGTTCGTCCTCGGACAACTGGGTCATTTGGTAGGGCTCGCGGTCGGTTATTGCCTGTATTTGTTCCATTACCTCACCAAGGTCCTGCATAACCCATTTATCGCTGCCCGCCATCCTTTGATACATAAGGGACCCGTCCATATATGTTTCCACATCCTGCACAACTTCTTCCACTCCGGCGTCCGATGCCAGCGTTTGTTTTATATATATCCTGTCGGGAGCCTGAAACGAGATGTCCATGTCCATGTTCATGCTCATATCAATCCCGTCGTCAATGAATTTCTCAAGCTCTTCATTTTCCCCAACCTGTTCCGGGGTAAGGCCTTCAACTAATAACTGCATTTCGGTCAGCATGGTGCCCTTTTGCTTATAGGTGCCAACCTCGGCCATCTTTTCATTTGCAAGCACCAGCATATCCGGAGCCGATAACCCGTCCCGGGTAAACAGCTGCTGGTACACTTCCTTTGCTGCCGCTATCATTTCGCCGGCCTGGGCTGCCGTAACGGGCTCCCCGGGGCCGAAGGTATCGCCCTCTTCCGTTATTAGGCCTGTTTCCAGGGCGTAGGCAACATAGGGTTTTGCCCAGGCAGATATGTCCTCGCTGTAGGCAAATTCAAGGTCCCCGTCGGCAAAGCTATCGGACATTGCATTGAAACCTGCTTTTTCTCCGAATACATGCACAATTATTTTGACGGCTTCTTCCTTTGTAATGCTCCGGCCGGGGGCGAAGTAATGGCCGTATCCCGATACTATCCCGTTATTATAGGCGGTTTCTATGTAGGGGATTAATTCCGGGTCGGTCACATCACTAAAGGACGATTGAGTTACCTCCTCAATCTCGGTACCGGCCTGGGTCAGTATTTCCTTTATGAATTCTGCTCTTGTAAAAAAGTTCCCCTGCTCTGCTGCCGATACGGCCACAGGCAGGCACAGGATAACAATCAGGGTCAGCAGGGTGCACAGTTTTCTCATAACAAATCCTCCAAACATCGTTTAATTAATACATCGTTATAATTATATCACTAATGCTATGTACAGTGCACTAATATTATAAAGTGTTAATAATATTACATTACTTTACTTGTCATTCTGAAGGCGAAGCCTGAAGAATCTTCTTGGAGGCAGACATAATCCTTCGCTGCGCAAGATCCTTCGCTACGCTCAGGATGACACGCTAGAAGATGTAAAGTCTTTATCACGTTATATATAGTATTATATTCCTTATTTTATTCTCCTTATCGCTGCCACCAGTAACACCAAAGCCGGTAATCCATACAGCAGAGGAATGGTATATAAGGGGAATACGGTATCCAGAAACGCTACCAGTTCATTGGGGCTGTTAACTAAATAATTGGTAGACAGCAACAGTGCAGCCGCTGACGGAAGCGTAAGGGGGCGGTGGCTTTTCATGCCCATAAGCTGGGAAAGGCCTAGAACAAAGATATACAGGAATACCGATAATTTCACGAAATTTCCCAGCAGGTTTATAGTGACAAACAGTATGTCGTACCGCTCAACAAAGGCGGTGGGTCTTATGTATCTTATTAAGGAGTAAAATGGGTTTGAAGAATGCTGCCGGAGCAGGCCGAAAACTGCCGTATAAAACAATTCATTGATAACGCCGCCAAACCCTATCAAAACCATTGTGATAACAGGGTATTTGATGGTATTGCCTGCTTTATTTAGGAAAGGGGCAAGGAATACCACGAACATGATTTCACCGGCCCAGGCCAGGGGTGTTATACTGGCCCGGAATATATTGGCCGCTCCGTCTCCAAAGATGGGCAACAAATTTTCCAGGTTAACATCGGGTATAAGCATTAAGTATAGCAAATATATAATTATTATGGTGGGCAGGAATATAACCTGGCTGCAGCGGGAAAGGCTCTCAATTCCGTCAAATACTACGTAGACCGAGGGGAGAAGCAAAATAGCCATAATTGCAACGATAGGCGTTTTGGGCAGCAGCGACAGGCTTATAAAATTTGCTATTTGCCACAGTACAAAGCCCATGGTATGAAACAGCCATACCAGGAAAGCCAGTATTAGCAGCTTGCCCATCCATGTCCCCAGCACTTGTTGAGAGTAAACAACGAAATCCCTTCGGGGAAAGCGGTTGGCAAGGGCGCCTACAATCAGGCTTAGCCCGATGCCGCCAATTGTGAATAACACCGCCGCTGCCCATGCATCCCTTGGAGCATGGTGCCCTATTAGTACCGGGAGGCTGATTATTGCCGTCCCCATTATTGTCCAGAACATCATTCCTATAAGCTGACCGCCGCTTATCCTATATTTTTGCATATTTTCCCCCTATTCGCTGGCTTTGGGAACTATAGGCTTGGAACCGAGGGCGGTTCCGGTGATTTGCACCTTTACGTTAACGTTAATATCTATTTCAGGATATATCGAGTACCAGTTTTTGCTGTATTCTTTCCATATTTCGGGCTTTCTTGCATGTATTAAGCGTCCTATACCAAGGGCATCCGACCCCAACTCCTTGCACCTGTTAATGGTTTCTAAAAGGGCTGTACTGGCTCTGACTGAAAGGGCCCTTTCCAGGCTGTCTATTTCGGCTTTAGATAGATTTGAAAAAAAATGCACTTCTTGCAACAGCCCCTTTAACGTGATGTCATAGTCCACATTTAGCTGGCCGTCTTTAACGGCCAGCTTGCGCCTGGTCCTGGCATATTCATACCTGTATGATATTTTCTCCCCATTACTATCAATATAGTAAATGCCGGTATTTGCAAGGCCCTTTAGAAGCAAAAACTGCTGAGTTTCTTCGGCGTCCAGGTATCCAACCAGTTTGTCAGCCCTGAACAGCGCGGTTCCTTTTATGATAACGGACCGTCCTGCATCTCTCCCGGCTGCCTGGTCGGCGGAAAAAGTTTCAACAACAGGGGCCCAGGGGTCCTGCCCCTTTGTTAGTATACCCTGGGCAATGATGTTTAAATCGGAGGGATGATGGTAGTCCCCCTCGCCGATGCTTGTTTCCAGGATGGAGAACAATTCCCCGGCCAGGATATCCTCAAATTCCGGTATTGATTTTAGCAAGTCAGATATATCTTCCTTAATAACCAAAACATAATTTCTCAGCCGGGTGTCCTCGGCTCTTACTAAAAAATCGACCACTTCAGAAATGCCTTCCTTGGCCACAGTTTCCTCCAGGATGATTATCCTGTTATGGGCAAGGTATATGTACCTGGGTGAGCGGATTGAAAATTTAAGCATGGCTTCTTCCAGCGTGGGCCCATAGCTACTTGCCACCCACTGCATCGCTGCCTGTGCAGCTCCCCCTTCCTCGCTCATTCCCACCTGCTCCCCACCGCTGGAAGAGGGTTTGGTGGTGATGAAAGATACCCTATACTGTTCGGTATCACTGACATTTGATTTGCCAAAGATAATGGCGCCCACCAATAACAGGTCTTCGATTTCTCGTCGATCCCAGCAGCCGCTAGGCAGCAGTAATATTGGTATAATCGCAAGAAGTGCTAATGCTTTTTTGACCATTATCTACTTTCCTCCCTGTTTCCCGTTGTCCTGTCGCCTGATGTTGGACTTTCCTGTCTGGATTGGCCGTGTTTTCATAAAGGAGGACGGAACCCTGATGAGGAAATCCTTCCAGTCGCTGAGGGAAAAGGGACTTACAGGAGAAAGATAGGGCACACCAAAGCTTCTTAGTCCCGACAGGTGTACCAAAAGCATCAGCCACGCCGTGATAATCCCCGGCAGACCGAAGGCTCCCGCCGCCAATAATACGGGGAACCTAAGCAGCCTGTGGGCGTCCGAGCCCTCGGGGATGGGTATGGTAAAGGAGGCAATGGCGGTAAGGGCTACGATTATTATTGAAGGAGGTGAAACCAGCCGTGCCGCAACCGCCGCCTGCCCGATAACCAACGCACCAACAATGCTGACTGCCTGCCCTACCGGCCGCGGAAGGCGGACCCCCGCTTCCCTTAGTATTTCAAAAGAAATTTCCAAGACCAGCATCTCCAGGAATATTGGGAAGGGAAGCTGTTCCCGCGCCTGGGAAATGGATTTTAAAAGTTCGGTGGGTATCATTTCATGGTGGTATGAAAAGATTGCCACGTAGAGCCCCGGTAGTAAAACGGTAATATTTAATCCTATGAATCTCAACAACCTTACAAAGCTGGCAATCAAGTATTTTGTGCTGTAGTCCTCGGCTGATTGGAAAAACTGGGTGATAACTGAAGGTACAACGGTTACAAAGGGAAAATTGTCCATAATGATTAACACCCGGCCTTCCAACAAGCAGCTACACGCTCTGTCCGGGCGCTCGGTTGAATAACTCTGGCTAAATACCGAAAAGGTGGAGTCATCTATCATTTCCTGTAGCATTCCAAAATTCGCCGTGCCGTCAATATCTATTCTCTCTATACGCTCCTTTACTTTCTCCACCAGCCCTTCCATCACAATGCCCTCTATGTATGCAATATTGACCTCGGTGTTGGTAATTCTGCCCACCGTCAGCCGCTCAAATTTCAATCCGGGATACTTAATCATTCTTCTTATAAGCGACCTGTTAACCCGAATATTTTCAACAAAACCCGCCCGGGCACCCTTAACAACCGTTTCGGTCTGGGATTCTTCCACCGCCCTTTCCTGCCACCCTATAGCCTCAACCGCGAAGGCCTTTTCCTGGCCTTCTACCACTATTGCAATACCGCCGGACAATAGCCTGGTTACAAGCATATTGGGGCTTTGCTCAATAGTCACGGTACCGGCCGGCAGCAGACTGTTGAATATTTCCTCATGAATTTCTAATCCGCAGTCGTCCCCGGGCTCTAGCAGCATTAACGGTTCCAGGATGTTTGTTGCCATAAAAGCCGCATCAACCATGCCGTCTATGAAGAATATGCGGGCATTAATCTGGCGATTCCGGCCTATTCTTATTGGCCGGGATTCCAGGTCGCAGCATTTGGACAGCACCTGCTGGATATACTTGATGTTTTTATTCAAATCCTTAGAAAATCTTTGCATTTGCACAGCCTGGGCTGCCTTGTTTGATACGGATTTGTTTTTTCTAAAGATGGTGCCGAACATACTGCGCAACTCCTTTTTTGAGGCATTCATTATCTATAATGCCGGATTTGCCTGCCGTATATACCCGATATTCCCCCAACTGGTCATTACTGTAGCAGCGGTATATTTCCATTGCAATTGCTAATGTTATGAATATAAAAAAAGGAAAGGGTTTGAAAACATGATAGTAAGGTTCGGCTATGTCGCTATGTCAATGGTACTTAAGGACTGTTCACCATCCCGGACCGTTACCGTAGCCAATCTTGAAAAAATAAAGCAGCGGGAGGCCAGGACTTCAAGGCTGCTCCGGCTTGCACGGGAAAACCTGCACAATACCCAAAGGCTTTTGTATCACAACAGTGCCCATGACATTTATGTATATAGGCTTACTTCAAAACTCATACCCCTTGCTACTCATCCCATTGCTTCCGGTTGGAACTGGGCGGAGGATTTGAAGGGGGAATTCAAGTCGCTGGGTGACTACGTAAAGGAGCAGGGATTTAGGGTAAGTGCCCATCCCGATCATTTTACGCTGCTAAACTCGCCCAGGAAGGAGGTGCTTGACAAGTCCCTGGAGGACCTTAAGTACCACCACAGGGTTTTCCAAGGCATGGGACTGGGAAACTGCGCCAAGCTGGTTATCCACGTAGGCGGCCTGTACGGGAACAAAGAGGAATCGGTAAAAAGGTTTATAGAAAACTATAATGCCCT
>JAAYJF010000026.1 GCA_012523075.1 Clostridiales bacterium
GGAAGTGGGAAGTAGGAAGTGGGAAGTTGGAAGCGGGAAGTGGGAGTTAGGACAATCCTTCGGAGTAATGCTGAAATCCCACATCGAACCTCCCACCTCTCACACCCCAATACGGTGTGTCCCCACTCCTTAAGTAGCATTTTCGCATAAGCGAGTTTTCATGAAGCCACACTTCAGCATGACAACTGCCGCACTTATTACGACAACTCTATCCCCTTTGCACCCTACGAGTCCACAACAACCGTCCCCTTGGTCTTAAACTTGCGACGAAGCCTGATGCCTATGTCATCCACTATGGTATACATTACCGGTATAACAACCAGCGTCAGCACAGTGGAAAACAGCAGCCCACAGATAACGGCGGTGGCTAGCGGAGCCTGAAGCTCGGCCCCTTCCCCAATGCCAAGGGCCATCGGAATTAGCCCCAGTATGGTGGTCAGGGTGGTCATCAGTATGGGACGCAGCCTTACCGGCCCGGCCTTTAGGATAGCCTCATTCCGCTCTGTGCCCCTTGACCGCAAAGTATTTATATAGTCAACCAGTACAATCGCATTGTTTACTACTATACCCGTCAGCATTATAATACCCAGGAAGGAAGCCACGTTGAGCGAGCGTCCGGTCAGCACCAGCCCGCCGACGGCACCGGTCAGAGCAAAGGGTACCGAAAACATTATTATAAAAGGATAGACAAGGGATTCAAACTGTGAAGCCATTATCATGTAAACCAGTATTATAGCCATCACAAGGGCCTTTGCAAGGCTGGTAAAGGCATCCACCATCTCCTGGTTCTCACCGCCGTATTCGATCGTATAGCCCTCCGGTAGCGGGTACCGGTCAATTCCTGCTCTTATATCCTTCATAACGCTGCTTAAATCCCTGCCGAATACCTCAGAGCTGACAGTCACCACCCTTGCCTGATCAGCACGGTTTATGCTGCTGGGGCCCTCCCCTATAGTCACATCCGCCACCTCTTCAAGGGGCACCTGGAAACCCGCCGGGGAAGGTATTATAATATTCCCCAGGTTGTGCAGGTCGCCCGCGCTGTCCTCCCTTAAAGCAACTCTTATGTCAATCTCCTCTCCACCCATCCTGTACCTGGTTGCAACCTGGCCGTCCACCGACCCCTGTACAGTGGAGGCGATGGCAGATACGTTGAGGCCGTATATAGAAGCCCTCTTACGATCCACAATAACCCTTGCCTCCGGCTTGCCTTCGTCCAGCGAGGAAGCTGTCTCCCTTGTGCCCTCAACCCTCGCAACTATTCCTTTCACGTCTTCGGCGATAACCGAAAGTTCTGTCAGGTCATCTCCCTTTATCTGTATGTTAACCGGCGATCCACCGGCAGCGAAACCGCCCATGGCCATGGACGAAACGTTTATTTCGGCTCCGGCGATGTCTGCTACCCGCTGCCTTAAGCTATCCGCAACCTCAAAGGAGCTCCTACTCCTCTCGCCCATGTCAACCAGTTTTCCGTATATTATTGCCGATGAGGTATCGCTACCGCCCATGCCGCCACCCGAGCCCAGCACAACGAATACGTCCTCCATCTCGGGGATGGAAGCAACCATATCCTCTATGCGGTAGGCTATCCTGCCGGTCTCCTCCAGCACCGTGCCTCTGGGAAGACTTATACTCACCGTTATATACCCCTGGTCCATGCTGGGGAAAAACTCTGCTCCCACAAGTGCTGCCGAAAGGAGGGATACCACGAACAGCACCACCATCCCTATAATGGCAATCTTTCTATGCCTCAGGGCCCAGGCCAGCACCCTCCTGTATAACCTATCCAGTTTGTCAAAACCTTTGTTCCACAGGTCCAGGGCACTGGACACAAATTTTATCTTTAGCCTTTTCTCTCCGTTGTTTGATACCCGGAGGTACTTGGACGAGAGCATGGGCACAAGTGTCAGTGCCACCACAAGGGACGCCATAAGTGAAAAGGAAACGGTAAGTGCCATCTCCCTGAAAACCTCGGCGGCGATTCCCTCCACAAACACCACCGGTACAAAAACCGCCACCGTGGTCAGCGTGGATGCTACAACCGCCATGGATATCTCGTCGCTGCCCTCCCGGGCGGCGTCAATCCTGTTGTGGCCCTCCTGCCGGTACCGGAATATATTCTCCAGCACCACTATGGAGTTGTCCACCAGCATGCCCACACCCAGCGCAAGGCCGCCAAGAGAGACCATGTTGAGCGTAAGCCCGTTAAAGTATATAAGCGTAAAGGTGGCTATTATGGATATGGGTATCGCCACGCCGATTATCAGCGTTGTCCTGAAGTTCCTCAAAAACAGGTACAACACGCCTATAGCAAGCAGTCCTCCCGATACCGCCATGCCGGTTACGTTGTCTATGGTCTTTTGTATAAAAGTAGAGGTATCCACAATGGTTTTTATTTCGATACCTTTATAATCCTGTTCTATTCTTTCCAACTCGGCGTTTATCCTGCGCGCCACCTGCACCGAGTTGGCGGTGCTTTCCTTTCTGACGCTAAGGTCTATCGAGTGCTTACCGTTGGCGGTCATAACGGTGGACGCTTCCTTAAAAGTATCCTGAATATCCGCGATGTCCTGGAGTTTTATCACGCCACCGGCGGGAAGAGCTATCGGTATTTCGCCTATCTCCTCAACACTCTGGAACTCGCCGGTGGTCCTTAATATATACCTCTTGTTCCCGTCGTCCACACTGCCGCCGGGAAGGTTTAGGTTCTCGGCCCGGAGCGACTGGACTATATGCATAAGCGACAGTCCATAGCCCTTAAGCCTCTCGGGGTATACCTCTATTCTTACCTCTCTTTCCCTGCCGCCGTATACATCCACAACGGCTACGCCCTCCAGCCGCTCTATCCGGGGTACTATGCTGTCGTCCACAAGGGTGGTGAGGCTTGCTATGTCCCCATCGCTAGATATGGCCATCTCTATTATCGGTATCATGTTCGGGTCCATCTTTAAAATCATTGGCGCACCGGTGCCTTCCGGCAGCATGCCCCTTATCATATCCACCTTTTCCCTCATATCAAGGGTGGCAAAGTCCATATCGGTACCGCTGGCGAACTCCACCAATACCGTGGCGTTGCCCTCCGCCGAGACCGAGGATATGGACTTTATATTGGCCACGGTTCCAAGGACCGATTCCAGCGGCCTTGTAACCAGCGACTCCACCTCCATAGGCCCGGCCCCGGAGTAGCTCACCGAAACAATGGCCATAGGAAAATTTATATCCGGTAAAAGGTCAAGGCCTAAGCCCCCGAAGGATACAACGCCCAAAAGTATCACTATCAGCACGCACATGGTGGTGGTAACAGGTCTTCTTATTGCAATCCCGGATAATTTCATTGACCGTCACCCCTAACAACGCGTACGGTATCGCCGTCATTTAGATAGTTCTGGCCCCTTACTATTACCTCTTCTCCCTCTTTTACGCCGCTTATTATTTCAATGGTGCCGTCACCGCCAATGCCGGTAGCTACCTCCCGGTACACCGCCTTGCCGCCTTCCACTATATACACGAACCTGTCGCCGTTTTTGGAAAGGACCGCCGACGACGGAATGTATACCACATCCTGCCTAGAATCCTTAACAAGGTCCGCTTCGGCAAACATCCCGGGCTTTATCGCACCGTCGGGGTTGTCTATTAAAACCTTAAGCCCGAACAACCCGGTCCTTTGGTCCGCTGCAGGGCTTATCTCCTTTATGGTTCCATTGAAGGGCTTTTCCCCCGCCGAGGGTATCCTTATTTCAATGTCCTCCTGCTTTTCCACATGGTTTATGAGGCTCTCGCCTATGGAGCCTTCAAGCACAACCGCCGACATGTCAACCACCATCGCCACCGGTGCACCCGGTGATACCATCTCTCCAACGCCTACGTTTATATAGGCAACCATGCCGTCAATGGGCGAAGTAACCCAGCATTCCTTATACTGTTTAAGCATCATATCATAGGAAGCCTTCGCCTGGGCAAGCTGCGCCTCCAGCACCTGGAGCCCTGCATCCGACGCTGCCGCCCTCATCTGCTCCAGGGCCTGCTCGGATATGGCCCCCTGCTCAAAAAGCAACTCACCCCGCTCCAGGTCTTTTTTAGCGTTTTCAAACCGCTCCCTGTTCTGGCGGTAGTTGGCCTCCGCCATCGAAAGGGCCGCCTGGGCCTGGTCAAGCTGCGCCTTTATATCGGTATCGTCTATTACGAATATGGTATCTCCCTTGTTTATGGACTGTCCCACCTGCGAGGTTATCTCCTTCACGTTGCCGGTCACCTTGGCAACAACGTTCACCTCATGCAGGGCCTTCAGTTTCCCCGAGACAACCGATACCGATGCAATATCCCCCTTCCCGGCTATCACCGTCTCCACCGGCGTCCCGTTTTCTCCTTCCACAGCGCCGGTATCAACGGCCTCGGGCCTTAGCAAAAAAGATAATGCGACGATGAGTGCCACTACCATTACCGCTACGGTTATTATGTATTTTTTCTTTATACGTGCCACAAAAATCCCTCCATATTGTTCTGCTCAACTTCAACCGACCGGCCGGTCGGTCAATGCTAATTATATGCCCACCCGCCTGTCCCTGTCAATAGTATAATATTGTAGGAATTAGAATAATGGGGACATACCTCGGCAAGGAATACCCGCGTAAGCAGAGGTGTGTCCCCTTTCCTTAAATTTATTCTGCCCCTCTTATAACTCTTATTTCAACGTCATGGCTTTCCACCTTTTTGTCGATTCCATCCACCTTTTTTTCAAGAGAGCATACCTTTTCATAGGTCAATTTATACCCGTCGAATAGGGCCTTATGGTTTGTATCCATTTTGTTTTCAAGCCTTACTATGTCATGCTTTGTTGCCATACTGTCCCTTATATCCTGCAGTTCTTCCTTTGTTGCCATACTACCCCTTATACCCTGCAGTTCTTCCTTTGTTGCCATACTACCCCTTATACCCTGCAGTTCTTCCTTTGTTGCCATACTACCCCTTATAC
>JAAYJF010000167.1 GCA_012523075.1 Clostridiales bacterium
AAAACGGATAGTTGGGATTGACAGAGAATAACCATTGGATTAAAATAGAGATGACAAGTACATAGCTCCGATTCCGAATACCTTAAGGCCAAAAGGCCCATGGGATTCGGAACGACAGGGTACGGCTGGAAACGGCCATGCCTCCCAGGGTGGAAAGGAGACCTATAGCTGCGACAGTGGCTTCGGTAGATGAATGCGTCTTCTTTAAGAAGGCGCATTTTTGGTAGACAGTCTTATTACTCCTTAACCTTTGGGTAAAGGAGTTTTTTTGTTGGGGGGATGTTTTATAAGAATATTCAAGGTTATTGTGATTGTAACTATCATATGTTTGCTCACCGCATGTTCCTATTCAGAAGAATTACCCGAATATATACACCAACTGGCAGCGGATGGGGAGAGTATAGACAGGATGGAAGAATACGAAGGAGATATGATTACAGCAGTATACGCTGTAGGAACTAAAGGGGAATCCCCAAGAATGGTAGCACAGCAGGCTTATGCTCGGGGGTTCAACGACATGATAAAGGTATTGGTGCTGATAGACATTTCGGCTGGCCTTACAGAGAGGATACAAATACTTGAGCACCATGAGACCGAGGACTACGGGGGATACGTAACTGAGGAATGGTTCCTCGGCAGGTTTGTAGGCAAAGACGCAGGTACAAGCCTGCGGCTTGTGAAAATGGCTGCCCAAAGCAAGGAAGAAATTGTGGCAATTACCGGTGCTACATATACAAGCAAGGCAATAGTGGACGCTGTGAATATGTGTCTTGCAAACTACAGGAAAATTATTGAGGAGGTCGAATTGTAGATGAAAAACAAAGTGAGGGCACTTCAATTTTTAGCTCTGCTGCTTGTACTGCTGCTTGTTGCTGCTTCGTGCTCCGCACCGGCGGAAAACGGCAGTGAGGCTCAGGAACAACCCAGCAGTCAAGAAGGGGAGAAAATAGTGATTTCCGGGCTTGAAAGCACCGATATAGAGGTTACTGTAGAGGAAATAAAGGGCCTAGATTCGGTAACGGTGGACGCCACATCCGTTAACTCCTCCGGCCAAGAAAACCAGTATACCGTTACAGGGGTTCTTTTTGACGACCTATTAAAGAAGTACGGTAAGTCCCAGGCCGACCTTACGGGGATACGGCTGGTGGCGGGGGACGGGTACTCGATAGAGGTACCGCCCGAGGTGCTGCAAAGCCGTGACTTAATCCTTGCCCATACCATAGATGGAAAGCCGCTGGATGAAAGGACAAGGCCAATAAGGGCAGTTATACCGGAAGAGAGGTCAATGTACTGGATAAGGAACCTGGTTAAGATTGAAGTTCTTGAAAGTGCGCCCAAGGCAGACGTGGGAAGAGTATTCATCCTTGAGACATTAATGTCCCAAGCCAATGCCGAAGACTACACCTATTACGAGAGCACCGACAAAGCCGTTAGGGTGGAGGAACTGCTGGGGCTTCTTGGGTTGGAAAACCTGCCGGATACCGCATCCTTTGTTGCAGCCGACGGTTTTGAAAAGAACGAGCAGCTGGACGTATTGTCCAAGGGTTATATAAAATTTACCGGTGAGGATGCTCCTTTGTTCCTATCTCCAGACCTGCCAAAGGGCATGTACATAAAAAACATATATCTTTGCACCATTGGAGACGTTGCATTGGTATCGCAGCAGATGGCGGCGGAGGTGCTGGGTACCAAAGAGGTTGAGGATAAGGAAGGGGTAGACCTTAAAGAGCTGATTAACGGTGCCGGTCTTGCCGATGCCGATAAGTACCTGCTTACCGCCGCCGACGGTTATACCGTGGAGATTTTGCGGGAGGACAGGGAAAAGGGCGTAGTGTTTAATAACAGCAAGGGGCAGATTACCACCTTCTTCGAAGGCCTTCCCAAGAGCACGCAGGTTAAGGATATTTTCTCCATTGAAGGAATGGAATAGACAACAATAATACCGGACCGGGGGGCCTTTCAATGATTGTACAAAGACTTATAGACGAAGTAAAAGGGGATGCTTTAAATAGAACCCTTGCCGAGGTAAGGATAGGCATTGGATATACGGCGGTGCTTCTTGATGACGGCAGTTGCGGCGTAGCCTATACCTTCAGGAACGAGCTGGGCCCGCAGTGCGGACTAATAGACGAGGCGGGAGGCCTTGCGGGCACAAATTGCAGCGGGATTATACGCTGGGCCATGGACTTAAACCTGGCGAAATGTGCAGTAGGCCTGGCCTGTATAAACGCAATACTTCAGCAGCACCTTGAGGGCTTTTCCGCCGGCAATGCGCTGGAGCAGATAGACTTTAGGCAAGGGGATGACGTTGGGATGATAGGCTATTTCAAACCGGTCCTTGACAGGGTGGAGGGAAAGGCCAGGGATATTTA
>JAAYJF010000039.1 GCA_012523075.1 Clostridiales bacterium
GGAATTACCAGTATCTGTCCAGCGTGAAAGTTGAAATGGATACCATATATGAATTTAAAGGGCAGGATACCTCAACAGAACTTTTTGGCCATAGCTTTAAGGCGCCCATATTCGCTGCGCCCATCGGAGGAATGAAGTTCAATTATAACGATATCATTAGCGAGATTGACTATGCCACCGCGGTGGTTACCGGCACAGTTGCAGCGGGCTGTGCCGCATTTACCGGTGACGGAGCCGATGATACCTGTTATGAAGCCCCCCTTATCCCTATAAAAACGGTAAAGGGAATAGCGGTGCCTACACTTAAGCCATGGAAAAACGACAGGGTTTTCGAGAAGATGAAGATGGCGGAGGGGATAGGGGTTATGGCCTTTGCGATGGATATTGATTCCGCCGGTCTTGTACACCTTGCAAAATCTGGTACACCGGTATTTTCAAAGACTATAGATGAACTCAAGGAAATTGTTCGTTATTGCAAAGTGCCCTTTATTATAAAGGGTATAATGTCGGCAAAGGCGGCAGAGAAGGCTGTGGAGAGCGGCGCCTACGGGATTGTGGTATCCAACCACGGCGGCCGGGTACTGGACAACACACCGGCAACCTGCGAGGTATTGCCGGAGATAAGGCAAGCCGTGGGGGACAGGGTTAAGGTGTTTGTGGACGGCGGGATAAGAACCGGTGCGGACGTCTTCAAGGCCCTTGCGCTGGGGGCGGACGCAGCACTTATCGGAAGGCCCTATGCGGTAATGGCCGTGGGGAACGGAGCCGATGGGGTTAGATTATACACCGAAAAGCTTATACACGAACTGAAAGAGACAATGATTATGACGGGATGTACCACCCTTGAGGATATTACCTTCGATAAAGTCAGGATGGTTTAACGGGGAAGTAATACGGGTACCAAAGATACAGAGGTGCATAAAGGACGCTGGCGGATTGGAGTGGGTAAAATGAGCGGATTTCCGAGAATTGAGGTTTACAAAGGCAAGATACGCAATAACTGCAAAAGAACGGTAGAACTGTGCAAAGGTTACGGAATAGAAGTAATGGCGGTAACAAAGGGTTTTTGCGCATACCCGGAAATAGCAAAATGCCTGGTGGAAGGAGGGGCTACGGCCCTCGCGGATTCAAGGATGGCGAATATCAAAAAACTACAGCATTTTGATGTAGACAAGGTACTGCTCAGGATTCCAATGCTAAGCGAACTGGATGATGTTGTAGAGTACGCGGATATGGTGCTGGTATCCGAAATGGAAACCGTAAAGGCATTAGGCAGGAAAGCGGTACAAAGGGGAACGGTTCAGAGAGTAATGGCAATGGTGGATATAGGTGATTTGCGGGAGGGTTTTTGGCTGGATGATATAATACCGGCCTTCGGAGAGATGCTGGAAATTAAGGGCATAGAGGTTGCCGGACTGGGTACAAACTTGTCCTGTTACGGAGGAGTGATACCCCGTTGCGAGAACCTAAGCGCCTTGGTGGACTATGCAAAGGAGATAGAAAAGAGATACGGTGTAAGCCTTGAAATGATATCGGGCGGCAATTCCAGCAGCATGCACCTTGTGTTCGACGGAGGTATACCTGAGGGGATTAATAACCTCAGGATAGGGGAGGCTATACTGCTCGGAAGGGAGACCGTTTTGGGTATAGAAAGGGAAAACTATCACAACGATGCCTTTGTACTAAAGGCTGAGATAGTGGAGGTCAAGGAGAAACCATCGATACCCATAGGCGATATAGGCAGGGACGCCTTTGGGAACGTGCCGGTATTTACAGATAGAGGCGTAAGAAAAAGAGCGATAATAGCGGTGGGCAAGCAGGATATACAGCCCGATACTCTGGTGCCCTACGATAAGGACATAATAATTCTGGGGGGCAGCAGCGACCATACAATACTGGATATATCCGACTGCAATAAGGATTACGGGGTAGGGGATGTACTGGCCTTTGACCTTACCTATGGCGGTATGCTGGGTGGGATGACTTCCCCCTACGTGGAAAAGGTCTTTTTGGAATAAGCGGGGCTCTTTCCCCGGGGGTGGAGGTAATGACAGATGAAAGAAAACTGGAACGGTAAGGTGCCGCTAGCTCACCTGGTAAGACCGGAAAGGCTGGAGGACTTTGCAGGGCAGGGACATCTGGTAGGCAAAGGAAAGCTTTTGTACAGGCTTATTAAGGCGGACATGCTTACTTCCGCAATATTTTACGGCCCCCCGGGCACCGGTAAAACCACCCTAGCCAGGCTTATAGCGGCCGAAAGCAGTTTTGTATTTAGACAATTAAGCGCAGTATCCGCCGGAGTAAAGGATATAAGGCAGGTGGCAGAGGAAGCTGCAAACCCGATACTTACCCCCGGAGGAAAAATACTGCTGTTTTTCGATGAAATACACCGTCTCAATAAGAGCCAGCAGGACGTGCTGTTGCCCTATGTGGAAAATGGAAGTATTGTACTTATTGGCGCCACCACCGAAAATCCCTATTTCGAAATAAATAAGGCTCTTATTTCCCGGTCAACGGTGTTCAGGTTTAACCCGCTGGGAGAAGAGGAAATTATTATGCTGCTTGACAGGGCGCTGGGTGTGATAGGCAATGCCTACAACAGTTTTGAAGCAGATCTTACCGAGGGGGCCGCAAAACACATTGCCCGGGTGTGCGACGGAGATGCAAGGCGGGCACTTAATGCGCTGGAACTTGCATTGAAGACCACCCCTCCTAACAGAGAAGGAAGAATCAGAATTGGGCTTGAGGAGGCGGAGGGCTCAATACAGCAGCGGGCTCTCAGGTATGATAAGGCCGGTGACCAGCACTACGATGTCATTTCAGCTTTTATTAAGAGCATGCGGGGTTCTGACCCCCAGGCGGTCTTGCATTATCTGGCCAGGATGCTGCACGCCGGTGAGGATATAAACTTCATTGCCCGGAGGATTATAATCGCTGCAGCGGAGGATGTGGGCCTGGCAAACCCGAGAGCCCTAGAAGTGGCGGTGGCCGCCGCCAAGGCGGTGCGGATGATAGGCATGCCGGAAGCGAGGATTATTCTGTCCGAGGCCGCTCTTATGGTGGCGTTGTCCCCTAAGTCCAATTCGGCATATTTGGGTATAGACCGGGCCCTGGAGGACGTGAAAAAGGGCAGAATAGGCGAGGTACCGGTACATCTGAGGGATTCCGGTTATCCCGGTGCAACCAAATTCGGGCATGGCGAGGGGTATCTTTATCCCCATGACTATCCGAGACACTACGTAAGGCAGCGATACCTGCCGAAGGAACTGGAAGGGTCAGTGTACTATGTACCTACTGACCAGGGAGCGGAAAAAAATATGAAGAATGGGTAAAGGGTATGTGCTAATGCAGTATCAGGCCTCGTATTTTTTATAGGGGCGGAATTGTCAAATATAATGTTATCGGTGCAAGTTGGGGGGGATAACAGGGTGGGGTTTTTTGGGGGAAAAGCCTTTCGGGCTGGTCTGTCCTTTCTGGGTGAGTTTACCGACCGGAAACTTGAGAAGGAATACGCTTATTACGAAGTAAAGTATTCCATTAAGTTTGTTAGGCCGACGGTACTGCTGCTGGGGTCATTGTATTTTTTGTTCATAATTGCAGATTTCTCACTTATAGGGAACGGGCGAGTTTTTAACGCGATACTGATAAACAGGGTACTTTTTCTTATGATTAGTATTCTATTCAGTTTTTGGCTCAAGCGCAACCTTCAGCCCGGAAGTTATTATGTAAGCGTAACTGCATACGAAATAACCGGGGCGGCTTTTTTGTTATCGGCTTTATACAGGTACGAAACGCCGGTATTCCTTATACAGTCGCTGCACATTTTACTGCTGTTGCTTATTATTTATATACTGCCAAACCGCTGGCTGTATACGGTTATGGTAATGTCGGCGACAAGCTTTAGTTTTTATGTATTATCCTTTACCGCCGACATGGTGGTAAGCTCTAGAGAGTTTTTTGCCTCCGTTGTCCACACAGTGCTTGCGTTGTTGCTGTTCGCCCTTTCATCTTATCGTTTGAACCGTTATAAGCGTATCCAGTACACAAACAGCAAGGAACTCGCAAAACTGTCCTCCAGGGACGCGCTAACGGGAATATACAATCGGTACAGGTTTGAAGAGGAACTGCACCGTGCTATTGTCAGTGCCAACAGATACGGTACCGAACTTTCGCTTATAATGTTTGATATTGACAATTTCAAGGCAATTAACGACAGTTACGGCCACCTGGTGGGGGATAAGGTACTGGTGGATTTTACAAGGATAGTGGACGCAGAGATTAGGGAATGCGATTTCTTTTCTAGGTGGGGCGGCGAAGAATTTGTTCTTATACTGCCCGGCACCAACAAGGAAGACGCCGAACGGCTGGCCAACAGGCTGAGGGATCGTATTTGCAGCACCTATTTTAACCCCATAGGGCGAATAACTTGCAGCTTCGGGATAGATTCGCTAAGCGCCGGGGACGATTCCAAATCTCTATTCCAAAGGGTGGACAGGCTTATGTACCTGGCCAAGGAGATGGGTAAGGACCAGGTTATAAGCATGCTTAAATAGTTTCTATATGTAACGTGATAAAGATTTTACACAGCTGTCATGCTGAGCGATCCCTTATCGTCCTGAACGCTCTCTTGTCATGCTGAGCGATCCCTTGTCATCCTGAGCGAAGCGAAGGATCTTGCTTAAACGAAAAAACTTTAGCAAGGCAAATAAAGACATTTCAGTCGTTCCTCCTTCAGGATGACATATCTTATGTAACTTTATTAACACTATATATAAAACAGCGATTCCTTTGGTTCCGTAACCTAGGTTACGGACTTTTTTGTTTCTTGTATTGTATATTCTAAATAACGGGCTTTTGGCATAAATGTTTCATAGGTCGTACCGGGGGTATTAATAATCAAGAATAACATCGAGGGAGGTATTTAAGATGGGAATGTTTTGTTTTCAGTGCCAGGAAGCAGCCAAGGGCACTGGCTGCACGGTAAGGGGTGTATGCGGTAAGACGGAAGATACCGCAAGACTGCAGGACTTACTGATTTATACGCTAAAGGGGATCTCAATCTATGGGATTAAGGCGAGGGAGGCAGGAATAGGGGACCGGCGCGTCGACAGGTTTATTGTCGAAGGACTGTTCTCCACAATTACAAACGCAAACTTTGATAATAGTGTTTTTGTTGAAAGGGTAAAGGAAGGGCTGCAAATAAGGGAAAGCGTACGGGAAAGGTTGGTAAGCAAAACAGGGTTTGAGGAAGAGGGTCTACACGACGCTGCGTTGTGGAAGGCCGAAACCATTGAAGAGTTTCACAGGAAAGCCGTCGAGGTAGGGGTATTGTCCACCGGCAATGAGGATATACGCTCGTTGAGGGAGCTTTTGATATACGGTGTAAAGGGAATGGCGGCCTATGTGGAGCACGCTTTGGTGCTGGGCTATGAGGATGACAGTCTTTATGCGTTTATACAAAAAGCTCTGGCGGCAACAACCGACGATGCAATGACTGCGGATGATCTGGTGGCTCTGGCCATGGAATGCGGAAAGTACGGTGTGGATGCAATGGCTCTTCTGGATAAAGCCAATACTTCCACCTATGGCCATCCTGAAATCACCCAGGTTAATATAGGCGTGCGCAGCAACCCTGGTATACTGGTGAGTGGCCATGACCTGAAGGACCTTGAGGAACTTCTTGCCCAGACCGAGGGCACTGGAGTGGACGTATATACTCACGGCGAAATGCTTCCGGCAAACTATTACCCGGCTTTCAAGAAATACAACCACTTCGCCGGAAACTACGGAAACGCATGGTGGAAGCAGGATAAGGAGTTTGAAGCCTTTAACGGGCCTGTGCTTATGACCACCAACTGCCTTGTGCCGCCAAAGGCGAGCTATAAGGACAGGGTTTATACCACCGGGGTGGTAGGATTTGAAGGCGTGAAACATATACCCGCCAGGGAGGACGGAAAGCCAAAGGACTTTTCGGCTGTTATCCAACACGCAAAAAGCTGCCAGCCACCCACCGAGATTGAAAAGGGTACTATCGTAGGCGGATTCGCCCACAATACTATGCTTGGCCTGGCAGACAGCGTGGTGGATGCGGTGAAGAAGGGTGCAATAAAGAGGTTCTTTGTAATGGCGGGCTGCGACGGTAGGAGCAAACAAAGGGAGTACTATACCGAGTTTGCACAAAAACTGCCTAAGGATACCGTTATTCTGACCGCCGGATGTGCCAAATACAGGTACAACAAGCTAGACCTTGGCGACATAAACGGTATACCCAGGGTGCTTGACGCAGGCCAGTGTAACGATTCCTATTCGTTGGTGCTGACAGCTCTTAAGCTTAAAGAAGCCTTTGGGCTGGAGGACGTTAACGAACTGCCGGTTTCATATAATATTGCATGGTACGAGCAAAAGGCAGTCATAGTGCTGCTGGCCCTTCTTTACCTAGGAGTGAAGAATATTCATCTCGGGCCGACGTTGCCAGCGTTCCTGTCGCCTAACGTGACAAAGGTGTTGGTTGAGAACTTCGGTATAGGTGGCATTACAAGCGTGGAAGAAGACATGAACATGTTCATGGGGGAATAATAAAGACGGGTGGGGCTGTGCGCCCCGCCTTTTATTAATCTGGAGTCGATACCGTATTTTATAGCAGTATATCCTCCAATGCCTCCATATCCTTTATGGTGATAGTTTGCCTGTCAAAATCTATAAGCCCATCCTTTTTCATGGATATCAGTTCCCTCGAAAGGGAGGGCCTTGGTATTCCGAAGTGTTCTGCCATCTCTCTTCTTGAGACTGTCATCCTTATTACAGGGGTTTTTTGTTTCATGTACTCTTCGGTCAGGTAGCTTGCTATTTTTTCCCGTATAGTCTGGTAGGACAAACTTTTAATCCTTTCGTTTAGCATGAGTATTTTATTGGAAATCATGCCCATAAAATTGTTGAGGAACTTGGGGTTTGTGGCACAAAGCTGTAGTATGTCTGGCTCGGATAGGAAAAACACCCTGGAACTGCCCGAGGAAATGATGGTAGCAGGATAGCTCTTCTGATGCGAAAAAATAATTGCTTCTCCGAATATGTCGCCCCTCGTAAGGCGGCTTATGGTTATGCTTCTACCGGAAGGGTAGGTTTTTAGTACTTCTATTGTTCCCTCCAGTACTATACCCACGCTGGAGGCGTCGTCTCCTTCCAGGGCTATTACCTGGTCCCGGGTAAAGGAGGATACTCTATAGCGGGTACCGCCCAACAGCTTGGAAAGGTCTCCTTCGCCAAAACCTTTGAACAACCAGCTTTCGGTAAGCGCTTCTATCAGCACATTCATCCCATTCAACTCCAAAGTTTATTTGTATCACGGGTTTATTTATTCCCATTAAGATTGGAATATAAGCACTATAAATAAAGAAAAGTCCGCAATGCGGACCTTTCAATAGGTTAGTAACTGTTTCTTTTTGAATAGCATTCCTTACAGTAGACCGGCCTGTCATTGGTGGGCTTGAAGGGCACTTCGGCGGTTTGGCCGCACTCTGCGCACACCGCCTCGTACATTTGCCTTTCTCTGCCAAAACCACGGCCTCCTCTGCGGGCGGCTTTTCTTGATGCACGGCATTCAGGGCATCGGGCTGGCTCGTTTTCAAAGCCTTTCTCGGCGTAGAATTCCTGTTCCGAAGCGCTGAACGTAAAGTCCCTTCCGCATTCCTTACAGTTTAAAGTTTTGTCCTGGTACATAACAAACCTCCTCATAACTTTGCCCATTATCTTTGTAGGGGTCGGATTACTCTCCGGGTGATAACAGGCAACGAGAAGGAATGGATAATCCGGACTTCAAAAAAATAAGGGCTTTTTTACTAGTATATATTAATAACTACAAAATGTACATAGATATTTGCAGACCTTGGGTAAGACGATTGCAGCTAAAATTGTTTAGAAAACCGCAGGTATGGCAAAAATAATTGCTGATGTAGTTTTATCCGGTTAGTTTCGTATAGAAGAGGTGGTGCAATGAAACCAAGAGTTGGAATACCCAGGGCACTGCTGTATTACAACTATTTTCCCATGTGGGAGGCTTTTTTTAAGGAATTGGGGGCGGAAGTGGTTTTATCCGACCTTACCAATAAAAAGATACTTGATGACGGGGTCAACTGTAGTGTTGACGATGCGTGTCTACCTATAAAGGTGTTTCATGGTCATATAATAAACCTGAAGGACAGGGTGGACTACCTGTTTGTCCCTAGGCTTATAAGTGTTGAAAGGAACGAGTATATCTGTCCGAAATTTTGCGGGCTGCCGGATATGGTTTTAAACTCGGTAAGGGAGCTCCCAACGGTGATAGACTGCACCATAAACCTAAGGAACAGTTATTCGTCCCTTAGGAAGGCGGTACTGGATGTGGGCAGGCTTTTTACTAGTGATTACCGGAGGATATACATGGCCTACAGAAAGGCGGCCCAGAATCTCAAATTCTTTGAAGAATTGATGGAAAACGGAGCTACGCCCCTGGAGGCCATGCGGGGATGTCATTCCGCTAAAGGGGAATACCGTTATCCGATAGGCCTTATTGGGCACCCCTACAATATATACGATAACTACGTGAGTATGAGAATAATTGACAAACTGCGGGATAGGGGCATAAACGTAATTACCCAGGACATGATATGCAGCACTGAACTGGACCGAATAGCCCGAGGCTTTTCAAAACCTATGTTCTGGAGCTTTGGCAAAAGGATAATGGCAGCATCCCGGTACCTCATAGACGAGAGGCAGGCACGGGGCATTATATACCTTGTGGCCTTCGGTTGCGGGCTTGATGCCCTTGTGGGTGATTTAGTAGAGCGTAGGATACGCAAAAGAGGAATACCTTTTTGTCTGCTTACCATAGACGAGCATACCGGTGAGGCGGGTATAGATACCAGGCTGGAGGCTTTCGTAGATATGCTGGAATGGGGAGGTGCTAAAGAATGCTTGTAACTTTCCCGCATATGGGGAACGCCTATATTGCTATGAAGTCGGTTCTGGAGGACCTGGGGGTGGAGGTTCTGGTACCGCCTCCCTGCACCAAGAGAACGCTGGAGCTGGGGACGAAGCACGCACCGGAGCTGGCATGCCTTCCCCTAAAGCTGAATATTGGAAATTACATAGAAGCCTTGGAAATGGGGGCTGAGGTGATAGTGATGGCAGGGGGGTGTGGGCCCTGCCGGTTCGGCTATTACGCAGAGGTACAAAGGGAAATCTTGCAGGACCTCGGGTGCAACTTTAAAATGGTGGTACTGGAAAGGCCCCAGGGTAACGCAAGGGACTTCGTTAAGAAGATTGCCATGATAACCGGTGGTAAGAATATACTTCAGGTGCTGGCGTCCATTAAACGGGCAACCAGGGTTGCGGTTTTGATGGATGAACTGGAAAGTCTTTGCTGGCAGGTACGGCCCCGGGAAAAGCGTGAAGGAACAGTAAGCCGCCTGATGCGGGAATTCCATTCACAGGCTGTAAAGACAAGGGGTTCCGGGAAACTTGCTATTCTTATAGGAGAATATAAAAATCGAATATCCAGGGTGGAGACCGAAGAAAAAAAAGAAGTGTTAAGGATTGGTATTGTGGGAGAAATATATACGGTAATAGAGCCCTTTGTTAACGTAAGCATTGCCGAAAAGCTAGGGGACCTGGGTGCGGAGGTGGACAAGTCAATTACGGTTAGTTACTGGGTAATAAACCACCTGATTAAGGAGGCTCTGCATATGCATGATAAGCGTGAATTAAGAGAAGCTTCCTATCCCTACCTCAGAAGTTTTGTGGGAGGACACGGCCAGGAGAGCGTTGCAAATACAGTATTGTACAAGCGAAGGGGTTATGACGGGGTGATACACCTGTTGCCCTTTACCTGTATGCCGGAGATTGTTGCCCGCAGCGTTTTGCCGGAGGTAAGTCATCGGTACGGGATACCGGTGATGACGCTGGTGCTTGACGAGATGACAGGGGAGGCGGGATATATGACCAGGCTGGAAGCCTTTGTTGATTTGATAAGGAGGAAAAAGGAGATGAAGGAATTATATGAAGAAAGAATTCTATCTGGGGATTGATGTCGGGTCGGTGAGCACCAACCTGGTGCTATTAAACAGCCAGAGGGAACTGGTTTACAGGGATTACCTAAGGACCATGGGACAGCCCATAAGGGTGGTGCAGCAGGGGCTAAAAAACCTTAAGGACAAGATGGGGAAAATTAACATCGCCGGTGCCGGTGCCACCGGAAGCGGCAGGAAACTGGCGGGTATTATGATAGGGGCGGATGTGGTAAAAAACGAAATAACCACCCACGCTGTGGCGGCCCTTGATGCCAACCCGGCGGTGAGTACCATACTTGAAATAGGCGGCCAGGATTCCAAGATAATAATGCTGCGGGACGGCATTGTTTCGGATTTTGCAATGAATACCGTATGCGCCGCCGGTACCGGTTCGTTTCTGGACAGGCAGGCGGCTAGGCTGCAAATCCCCATAGAGGAATTCGGAGATTTAGCACTGAATTCAAAGACGGAGGTGAGGGTTGCGGGTCGATGCGCTGTTTTTGCGGAGACGGACATGATACACAAACAGCAGTTGGGGCACAGGGTTGAGGATATTGTTTACGGCCTTTGTCAGGCACTGGTACGGAACTATCTGAACAATCTGGGCAAGGGCAAGGACATAAAGCCTTCGGTGCTTTTTCAGGGAGGGGTTGCCGCCAACAGAGGGATAAGGGAGGCCTTCAGAAGGGAATTGGGAATGGAGATAGAGGTGCCGCCCCACTATGATGTTATGGGTGCCATTGGAGCTGCATTAATAGCAAAGGATGCGGTAAGGAGAGAGCGGCGGACCAGTTTTAGAGGTCTTGACGTTTCGGAATGCCAGTTTGGGGTGCGCCCCATAGAATGCAAAGGATGCGCCAATATGTGTGAGATAATAGAGATTGTAAAAGATGGGGCGGGGATAGCCTGCTGGGGCGACAGGTGTGGCAAATGGAGTAGCAGAATCAGTAAATATGCATAGCCTATCGTCTAGGCAAATGGTTATTATTAGTCTCCGTTACATATAATAAGCCTATGCTATTTCAATTCAAAGAGGAGTGGTTTTATGAACATAAGCGCGCGCAATCAGTTAAATGCAACAGTAAGGCAAATCAATTCCGATGGTATAATGTCGGAGGTGATACTGAATATTGGAGGCCAGGAAATGTGTTCAACCATAACAACGAGTTCCGTGAATAGGCTGGGACTAAAACAAGGAGACAATGTAAAGGCGATCGTCAAGGCAAGTTCAGTAATGATTTATAAGTGA